>CAIPBW010000238.1 GCA_903863395.1 uncultured beta proteobacterium | reverse complement strand
GGCGGCCTTTACGCTGCCCATGCTGCACCGCCTCACCATGAGCCGCAGCGCACAAAGCAAATTTGGCGGCACCGGCATCCGCGCCTTGGTGCTCACCCCCACGCGCGAACTTGCCGCGCAGGTGGAAGAATCGATCCGCACCTACGGCAAATACCTGCAACTCACCAGCACCGTGATCTTTGGCGGCGTGGGCATGAACCCACAAATCTCCAAGCTCAAAAAGGGCGTTGACATTCTGGTGGCCACGCCCGGGCGTCTGCTCGACCTGCAACAGCAAGGCATGCTCGACCTGGGCCAGGTGCAAATCCTGGTGCTCGACGAGGCCGACCGCATGCTCGACATGGGCTTTATCCACGACGTCAAGAAAGTGCTGGCGCTGGTGCCCAAGGACAAGCAAAGCCTGCTGTTCTCGGCCACCTTCAGCGACGAGATCCGTGATCTGGCCAATGGCCTCTTGAAGAACCCGCAAAGCGTGCAGGTCACGCCACGCAACACCACGGTGCAGCGCATCACGCAGGTGATCCACCCGGTGGGGCGCGGCAAGAAGAAGGCGCTATTGGCCCACATCATCCAGGAGCACAACTGGAGCCAGGTGCTGGTGTTTACGCGCACCAAGTTTGGCGCCAACAACGTGGCTGAGTATCTGGAGAAGAACGGCATCACCGCCATGGCGCTGCACGGCAACAAGAGCCAGGCAGCACGCACCCAGGCACTGGCGGGCTTCAAGAGCGGCGACGTGCGCGCCCTGGTGGCCACGGACATCGCCGCGCGCGGCATCGACATTGACGACCTGCCGCACGTGGTGAACTACGAAATCCCCAACGTCTGCGAAGACTATGTGCACCGCATTGGCCGCACCGGCCGCGCCGGGGCCGACGGTGCCGCCGTCAACCTGGTGTGCCTGGACGAAGAAGGCTTCATGCAGGACATCGCCCGCTTTACCAAGCAGGACATTCCCACCGTCGTGGTCGAGGGCTTTGGCCCCGAACCGGGCGAGCAGGCCGAACCGATTGCCATGGGTCGCCAGACGATCTGGGGCGGCGCGGGCAAGCCGCCCAGCCGCGACGTGATGCAGGCCGCAGCGCGTGCCGCGCGCACCGAGATGCTGCAGCGCGTGCGCGAGAACAAGGGTGAGCGCGGCGCTTCGGGCGGCGGTCGGGGTAACGGCGGCGGTGGCCGCGCCGGTGGTGGTGGCCGTGCAGGCCAGGGCCCACGCGCCAACGCCGGTACGGGCGGGCGTGGCGCGGACTATGCCAGCCGTCCCCCAAGCGCCCGTGCGCCGCAAGGCCAGGCGTCGGCCCCACGCAACCGCCCCTTGGTGGGCGACGCGCAACCGCTCAGCCACGAAGGCCGTTTTGCCAGCGGCATGAACGCCGAACCGCGCGCACCGCGCACCGCACCGGGCGGCCAACCCGACCCGATGCGCACCAGTGTCGATATGATGGCTGAGCGCGGCGCACGCCGCAATTTTGGTGGTGGCAACCGTAACGGAGGTGGAAATGCAGGCGGTTCCAGGTCGGGTGGCAATGGTCGCGGGGGCAACGGGCCTCGTGGGTCGGGAAATCCTCGCGGTCCTTTTAGCCGATAAGAGCTACAAGTCGGTCCACTGCGTAGTGCGCCGACCGGTGGTCTTGCACCACCCCAAGCTGGTGGTGCACGTGGAGAGCTTTGCCAAGCTGCCGCACCTGCCCCGGGTGGACGATGTGTTTATCGCCCTGGGCACCACCATCGCCGACGCAGGCAGCCAGGCGGCATTTCGCGCCGTTGATCTGGATGCGGTAGTGGCGCTGGCGCACGCGGCCTGGGTGTCGGGCGCGGAAAAACTGGGGGTGGTGTCGGCCATGGGTGCCGACCCCAAATCCTCGGTGTTTTACAACCGCGTCAAGGGCGAAATGGAACAGGCCGTTGATGCCATCGACTACAACGCGCTGGTGATTGCCCGCCCCTCGCTACTCGCCGGGGACCGCGAAAAAATTGGCGAACACACGCGCAAAGGCGAACGCCTGGGCCTGGGCCTGATGCGCGTGTTCAAACCCCTGATTCCAGCCAACTACCGCGCCATTGCGGCCCAGGACGTGGCAGCGGCACTGGTGCACGCCGTGCAGCACACCAAGTCGGGCACCCACCGTCTGCTCTCAGGCGAGATGCAGGGCGCTGCGGCGACCCATGCCGCGCACGCCACGCATGCGAGCCACCACTGATATCTTGGGGCACGCGTCATTGCGAGGCCTTCAGGCCGCGGCGATCCATGCAGGCGCAAGTCATGCACCGGTCGCGAATTCTGGAAAGTCCATCAGGCGCGCACAAACAACGTGACCAATTCTTGGTCACCTACCTGGCGGCTCCAATGGCCGTGTACGTTGGGGTCGAACGTTGCGCCTTCGGGCAGCAGGTCGGCGCTGAAGAAATGCTCGCCTGGGCCAAAGATGCGCGACACGCCGCCTTGCACGCCAATTTCCATTTGCCCACCCAGAATGAAGCACCACTGGGGCGCACCGGTGCAGTGAAACTGGCTGCGAAACCCCACCGGACTGCGGCGCAACTGGTAGCCGCCCGAAGCAAACACCTCTGACAACATCGACGCGGGCGTGCCCTGGTCGAGCGCAATTGCCTCTTCGCGAAACCGGGCGCGGCCGTCGCTGTCGGTAAACAAGATAACCTGGGTGAATGTGTTCATGGGTGGTCCTGGCAAAGTGTTGGGCGCATTATTCCCCAGCCGCTGGCCACCGGTGCACAATAGCGTCCATGCGACTTCTTCACACCATGCTGCGGGTCGGTAACCTGCAACGCTCGATCGATTTCTACACCCAGGTTCTGGGCATGCAACTCTTCCGCCGCTCGGAAAACCCGCAGTACAAATACTCGCTGGCGTTTCTGGGGTACGGCACCAACCCGGACCACGCCGAACTCGAACTCACCTACAACTGGGGCGTGGAGTCGTACGAACTCGGCACCGCGTACGGCCACATTGCCATCGGCGTTGCCGACGTGGTGGCGGCCTGCGAAAAGATCCGCACCAACGGTGGCAACGTCACGCGCGAGCCCGGGCCGGTGAAAGGCGGCAGCACCGTGATCGCCTTTGTGGCCGACCCCGACGGCTACAAGATCGAACTGATCGAGCGCAAGAACTTGCCCAGCGCCGCATGAGCCATATCGCCGACCTTCGCAAAAGCTACGAGCGCGACGCCCTGGACGAAAACGCCTCGCACGCCGACCCGTTGCAGCAGTTTGACCAGTGGCTGCACGAAGCCATCAAAGCCGAGGTACCCGAGCCCAACGCCATGACGCTGGCAACGGTGTCGAGCACGCTGCGCCCCTCGACCCGGGTGGTGCTGATCAAGGGCTACGACGCACGCGGCATCACCTGGTACACCAACTACGCCAGCCGCAAGGGAGTGGAACTGGCGGGCAACCCCTACGCCGCGCTGCAATTCCACTGGGTTGAACTCGAGCGCGTGGTGCGCATCGAAGGCGTGGTCGAAAAGGTCAGCGCCGAAGAAAGCGACGCCTACTTTGACTCGCGCCCGCTGGACTCGCGCATTGGGGCCTGGGCGTCGCCGCAAAGCGAAGTGATCTCCGGGCGCGCCGT
>CAIPBW010000237.1 GCA_903863395.1 uncultured beta proteobacterium | reverse complement strand
CTGTGGGTGCTTGCGATCCAAAAATCTCGATCATGCCCACCACGGTGCCAAACAGGCCCATCAGCGGCGCGGCAGACGCAATGGTGGCAAGGGCGCTGAGGTAGCGCTCCATGCGGTGCGCCACCGTGCGCCCCGTGCCTTCCATGATGCCGCGCAAGTCGCTCTCGCTGCAGCGTGGGTCGGAGTTGAGTGCGCGCAAGCCGCTGGCAAGCACCTCGCCCAGGTACGAGTTCTGTTCCAGTTGCGCCACCACGTCGGCCGTGGGGATGCTGCTGCGCGTGACCCCAATCACCTCTTCGAGCAGGCGGGGCGGCGCAATCTTGCTCTCCTTGAGGCTGACAAAACGCTCCATGACAATGGCCAGCGCCAGGATGGAACTCGCAATGAGTGGCCAGATGGTCCAGCCAGCAGCTTGTATGATGGAAAACAAATGGATGCTCCGAACAAAAATTGTGCTGCGTGATTATGGCGCAGCCAGCCGCATCAGGTTGTGGCTGGGGCCGCCCCTGATTCTCACCTCACACTTTGCCCATGACTGAACCGCAGAACCTTGCCCCGGCACCGCTGGTCTGGCCGGTGGGGGCCTTGTGCCGCGCCATCGGCGAGGCGCTGGACAACCGCTTCAACCCGGTGGGCGTGCGCGGCGAGATCACCGGTTTTTCGCGTGCTGCCAGCGGCCACTGCTACTTTTCGCTCAAGGACGAAACCGGCCAGATGCGCTGCGCCATGTTCCGGCGTGCGGCGGGCTTGCTGGAATTTGCGCCCAAAGACGGCGACCGGGTCGAACTGCGTGGGCGTGTGGCCGTGTACGAGCCGCGCGGCGAGTTGCAGTTGGTGGTGGAGAGCATGCGCCCAGCCGGGCAGGGCGCGCTGTTTGAGCAGTTTCTGCGGCTCAAGGCCAAGTTGGAGCGCGAAGGCTTGTTTGATGCGGCGCGCAAGCGCGCGTTGCCCACCATGCCGCGCGCCATTGGTGTGGTGACATCCTTGGGGGCCGCCGCCCTGCATGACGTGGTAACTGCCTTGCAGCGCCGCGTGCCGCACATCGCGGTGGTGATTGCCCCGGCGTCGGTGCAGGGCACCAGCGCCCCGGGCGAACTGGTGCAAGCCATCCAAAGGCTCAACGCCTGGGCACCTGAACCCGGCGCGCCAGCGCTGGACCTGATCTTGCTGGTGCGCGGGGGCGGGTCGATGGAAGACCTGTGGGCCTTTAACGACGAGCAGTTGGCGCGCACCATTGCCCAAAGCCGCCTGCCTGTAATCAGCGGCGTGGGCCACGAAACCGACTTCACCATTGCCGACTTTGTGGCCGATGTGCGCGCCCCCACGCCCACGGCCGCTGCCGAGCTGGTGTGCCAGCCCACGCTGGCCTGGCTGGCCGAAGTGCAGTACCAGCAGGAACGTTTGCGCGCCTCGGTGCTACGCCGCCTGGACCAGCAGGCGCAGCGCCTGGATATTGCCTCGCACCGGCTTGGCCGCCCCTCTGGCCTGGCGGCACGCCAGCAATTGCGCCTGGCATCGTGGGAGCAGCGCCTGCGGCACGCCGTGCAAACCAACTTGCAGGCGCGCCACGTGGCACTGGAGCGAGCCCACATCGACCTGCCAGCGGCTACCGCTCGCGCCTTG
>CAIPBW010000236.1 GCA_903863395.1 uncultured beta proteobacterium | reverse complement strand
CTGGGCGACCTGGGCGGGGTCGTGGATGTCGGTGAGCACCGGTACGCCAATCTCGCGCCTGACCTTGGCCAGGATCTCCAGGCCCTTGTCCATGCCCAGTCCGCGAAAAGCCGACTCGCTGGTGCGGTTGGCCTTGTCGAAGCTGCTCTTGAAGATAAACGGGATACCCAGCGCGGCGGTGATTTCCATGAGCGTGCCAGCCGTATCCATTTGCAACTGTTCGGACTCCACCACGCACGGCCCGGCAATCAGGAACAGTCGCTGCTCCAGGCCGACGTCAAATCCGCACAGTTTCACGCGGCCACTTTCAGGTTCTTGCCGTCCGAACGGTGGTCCAGAGCAGCCTTGACAAAGGCGTTGAACAGCGGGTGGCCGTTCCAGGGCGTGGACTTGAACTCGGGGTGAAATTGCACGCCGACGAACCAGGGGTGCAGGGATTGCGGCAACTCAATAATTTCAGTCAGATGCTCGCGCTGCGTGAGCGCCGAAATCACCAGCCCGGCCTTGCGCAGCGAGTCGAGGAAGTTGACGTTGGCCTCGTAGCGGTGGCGGTGGCGCTCGGTCACTACGTCGCCATAGATCTGGTGCGCCAGCGTGCCTTGGGCAACGTCGGAGCTTTGCGCGCCCAGGCGCATGGTGCCACCGAGGTCGGAGTTTTCGTTGCGGGTCTTGATGGTGCCGTCGGCATCTTTCCACTCGGTGATGAGTGCGATCACCGGGTTGGGCGTGTCGGGTTCAAACTCGGTGCTGTTGGCGTCTTTGAGTCCGGCTACATGGCGCGCGAATTCAATCGTGGCAACCTGCATGCCCAGGCAGATGCCCAGGTAGGGAACCTTGTTTTCACGCGCAAAGCGGGCCGCGCAAATCTTGCCTTCGATGCCGCGCTTGCCAAAGCCGCCGGGCACCAGCACCGCGTCAAACTTGGCCAGTTGCGAAACGCTCTCGGGCGTGATGGTTTCCGAGTCGATGTATTCGATGCGCACTTTGGCGTGGTTCTTCATGCCGGCGTGGCGAATGGCTTCGTTGAGCGACTTGTAGCTGTCGCTCAGGTCCACGTATTTGCCCACCATGGCGATGCTGACTTCGCTTTGCGGGTGCTCGGTCTCGTACACCAGGGCGTCCCAACGTTTGAGGTTGGCGGGTGGCGTGTTCAGGCGCAGCTTGTCGCAGATCAGTCCGTCGAGCCCCTGCTCGTGCAACATACGCGGCACCTTGTAAATCGTGTCCACGTCCCACATGCTGATCACGCCCCACTCGGGCACGTTGGAAAAGAGCGAAATCTTCTGGCGCTCTTCGTCAGGGATTGGGCGGTCTGCGCGGCACAGCAGCGCGTCGGCCTGGATGCCGATCTCGCGCAACTGCTTGGCCGTGTGCTGGGTGGGCTTGGTCTTGAGTTCGCCTGCGGCCGCAATCCACGGCACGTAGCTCAGGTGCACAAAGGCGCTGTTATTGGGGCCGAGCTTGAGGCTCATCTGGCGCACGGCCTCGAGGAACGGCAGCGACTCGATGTCGCCTACGGTGCCGCCGATTTCGACGATGGCCACGTCCACTGCGTCGGGTTCGCCAAAGCGCGCGCCGCGTTTGACAAATTCCTGAATTTCGTTGGTTACGTGGGGAATCACCTGAACGGTCTTGCCCAGGTAGTCGCCGCGACGCTCTTTGTCGAGCACGCTCTTGTAGATCTGGCCAGTGGTGAAATTGTTGGCCTTGCGCATGCGGGCGTCGATGAAGCGCTCGTAGTGGCCCAAATCCAGATCGGTTTCGGCCCCATCGTCAGTCACGAACACTTCACCATGCTGCAGCGGCGACATGGTGCCGGGGTCTACATTGAGGTAGGGATCGAGTTTGATGAGGGTGACTGTGAGGCCCCGCGATTCCAAAATCGCAGCGAGGGAGGCTGAGGCGATTCCCTTGCCAAGGGAAGACACCACACCGCCGGTGACGAAGACAAATTTGGTCATGTCAGGGGGAGCTGTCAGGCTCGAGGAGGTGGTAATGCGCGATTATAGAGGTGAGTGATGCGCTGCCCCGCCAAATCCGCCGCTGCGGGCCTTCATGCGACTGTCTTGCGCCCACCTTCTGCTACATTGCGAGCCATGAACGACCTAGCTGGAAAACATATTGTTCTGGGCATGACTGGCGGCATCGCATGCTACAAGGCTGCCGACCTGTGCCGCGCGCTGGTCAAGGCGGGCGCAACTGTCCAGGTGGTGATGACCGAGGCGGCCACCCAGTTCATCACACCGGTGACGATGCAGGCGTTGAGCAACCGGCCTGTGTACACCTCGCAATGGGACCAGCGCGAAGCCAACAGCATGGCGCACATCAATCTGAGTCGGCAGGCGCACGCGATCCTGATTGCGCCTTGCAGTGCAGACTTCATGGCCAAGTTGCTGCACGGCCGTGCCGATGACCTGCTCAGCCTGATGTGCCTGGCGCGTCCGATGGAGAGTGTGCCGTTGTTGCTGGCCCCGGCCATGAACCGCGAGATGTGGGCCCATCCGGCCACGCAGCGCAATGTGGAGCAACTGCGCGCCGATGGTTGCACCGTGCTGGACGTGGGTAGCGGCGAGCAGGCATGCGGCGAGACCGGCGACGGGCGCATGCTGGAGTCGCACGAGCTGCTGGAAGACCTGATCGCGTTCTTCCAACCCAAGCGCCTGCGCGGACAGCATGTGCTGGTGACGGCTGGCCCGACCTACGAGGCCATTGATCCGGTGCGCGGCATCACCAACCTGTCGAGCGGCAAGATGGGTTTTGCCGTTGCACGCGCAGCGCACGAGGCGGGTGCCCAGGTCACGCTGGTAGCGGGTCCGGTGGCGCTGGCGACCCCGCGGGGGGTGCGCCGCGTAGATGTGAAATCGGCGCAAGAGATGCTGCAAGCGTCGGTCGAAAGCGCCCCGAGTGCGAGTATTTTCATTGCTGCGGCTGCGGTGGCCGACTGGCGTCCGCAGCAAAGCGCGGCGCAGAAAATCAAAAAGGACGGATCAGGCCAGCCGCCCGAACTCGGCTTTGTTGAAAACCCCGACATTCTTGCAACGCTGGCGCAATCGCCGCGTGCGGCCAGTGGTGCCCTGTATTGCGTAGGCTTTGCCGCCGAGAGCCACGACCTGCTGGAGCATGCCACCGCCAAGCGCATCAAAAAGCGCGTGCCGCTGCTGGTGGGCAACATCGGCCCGGCCACCTTTGGGCAGGACGACAACGCGCTGCTGCTCGTGGATGCAGCGGGCGCCCAGGAACTTGCGCGCAACACCAAGATCGCGTTGGCGCGCCAATTGATTGCCGAAATTGCAACGCGCGTCACAATCCACACCGCACCCGCACCATGAAGATTGACGTCAAAATTCTCGACCCCCGGTTGGTCGACCAAATGCCCACCTACGCCACCGCAGGCAGCGCCGGACTGGACTTGCGCGCCTGTTTGCCGCAGGCGCTCACGCTGGAGCCTAACGCCTGGCAACTGGTGCCCACCGGCCTGGCCATTTACCTCCAGGACCCGGGTTACGCGGCGCTGATTCTGCCGCGCTCGGGCCTGGGCCACAAGCACGGCATCGTGCTGGGCAATCTGGTCGGGTTGATTGACAGCGACTACCAGGGCCAACTCATGGTCAGCGCCTGGAACCGCAGCCCGGTGGCGTTCACGATCGAACCGCTGGAGCGCATTGCGCAGCTTGTGATCGTTCCGGTAGTGCAGGCGCAGTTCAACGTGGTGACCGAGTTTGAAGCCACCGAGCGCGGCGAGGGCGGCTACGGATCAACCGGCAAGCGTTGAACCTAGTGCAGGGTGCGTTCCAGCGGCACTTCCACCGCGCCAACCTGCAGCTTGAAAAATCCGGTGCCACAACTGCCGCGCGCAATTTCGTCTTGCTGTGCGGTGCGTACCGACTCCACCCGCAGGTGCAGGCGAATGGCAATTCCGGCCAAGGGGTGGTTGGCGTCGAGCACCACGTGTTCGGGGTAGATGTCGGTCACGGTGTAAAGCGCGTCCTTGGGTGCGTCGGGGTTGCAGCCCGGTGGCAGTGCTGAGCCTTCAAACGTCAGCCCTTCCTGCAGGTCAGCGGGAAACAGCTTGCGCGGCTCCAGAAAAAGCAGTTGGTCATTGAAGTCGCCAAAGGCTTGCTCGGGTTCAATCTGCAATTCCACATTGGCTTGGGCTTCATGGCCCTGCAAGACCGCTTCGATGGCGGGCAGCAGGTCATTGCCTCCGACCAAAAATTCCACCGGCTCGTTGAGCACGTCCAGTTCTTCGCCCAAAGTGTCTTTCAGCGTCCAGGTGAGGGCAACGACGCATTGTTGAGAGATTTTCATGGCGGAATTGTCGCAGCTTGATCGGGCGTCGGCAATTCTTGCGCGCACGCTGACCAGTTGATGCGTGCGGTTGTGCTGCATGGCGCGGCCATCGGTGGCAGAATGGGCCGAGGAGGGCTGTGGGCATGGACAACGATGCGACTTCTGCGACCTTGACGAGTGGCCACTTTGCCGGCGTGGAAGTGTTTGCGCAACTGGTGCGCACTGCGCTGCAGCGTGCCGCCTCGGACGGCTGGCCGCTCATGGTGTGGAGTGATGCCAACTACGGCGACTGGCCGCTGCGCGAGCGCGCCGTAGTCGACTCTTTACAGCAATGGGCCGGATCCGGGCGACGCCTGGTGATGCTGGCCAACCAGTTTGACGACATCCGCCGCCTGCACCCGCGTTTTGTGGCCTGGCGCAACAAGTGGGACCACATCATCGAGTGCCGCGTTTGCACCCAGTTGGATGCCGCTCAGGTGCCCAGCGCTCTGTGGAGTCCACAGTGGTGCATGCGTCGCATGGATTTGGTGCGCAGCACCGGCTACGCGGGTGACGAACCCCAGCGCCGGGTGCTGCTCAAGGAAGAACTGGCAGAGTGTCAGCGCCAAAGCAGGCCCGGATTTCCAGTGACCACATTGGGCCTGTAATCCATCACCGAGGGTTTTCCCCAGTTTGGCTCGTAACTTGGGGTATACTCCGACGCTGAGCAAAAAGAGCTCGAATGCTTTTTGCCCACGTTTGGGGAGGAAACTGTCCAGGCGCTCTCAGGTAACTATTTCGTCAACTCTTACTGGGTACAAACATGAACAAAACTCTCATCTTGGCAGCTGTGATCGCTGCCGCTGCTCTCGCTGCTTGCGGCAAGAAAGAAGAAGCTCCCGCTCCCGTGGCCGCTCCCGCTGCTGCTGCACCGGCCGCTCCCGCTGCTGACGCATCCGCACCTGCTGCTGCTCCCGCAGCTCCTGCCGCCGACGCATCTGCACCTGCTGCCAAGTAATCTCTTACTTGCTGAAAAAAGCCACCGCTTGCGGTGGCTTTTTTTACGCGCGCCACGGACTCGGTGCTTAGCAGGAAATAGAAACTGCTGGACTCAGGACGGCGTGGCACTCAGCGCGGTGAGGTCAAGGGGGAGGCCGAAGGCCGGAGGACACGAACGGCGCTGAGTGCCACGCCGTCCTGAGTCAATCAACGGTGTTGGTGCGCAAAGGCATTGAGGTATCGCGATCTCGACTTTCCAACGGAGCGACGGTCACCGCCAGCAAGGGTTTCAAGCACTGGATGCATGGTGACGCAAGTGTGCCATTCTTTCCCACAGGCACGACCTTTGGCTGGGCCCGCCCCGCGTTGGCGAACGCGCCACTGACTGCAGGCCAGCAGCGCAACACGCGACGCTTATTTGATGTCGTCGGCGAGGAGCTTGACGATGCGCTCGGCGGTGGCTGCGCTTTCGGGGCTGCCCTGGTTGTTGAGTACCGAGACGGTTGTTACGTCACCCTGGCTGCGCACCACGATGCGCATCTTGGAGGCAGCTTCTTCGGTCTTGCTCGAACTGCTGAAAAGCTTGCTGAAAAAGCCTTGCTCGGCCTTGTCGGCGTTGGGGGCGACGTAGCGCACAAAATAAATACCTTGCGCGCGGTCGCGGTCTTCCACGGTGAAGCCGGTGCGGTCCAGTGCCAGGCCAACGCGGCGCCAGGCGCGCTCAAAGCCCTCGCCGATACGGACAACCGGCTGGCCGTTTTCGGCAGCGACTGAGGCGACTGTCTTGGATGCGCTCTGTGTAACCAGGGCAGCGGATTGCTCAGGCGTTGCGCCCAATCGGTTCATCAGACGGCGCAGAAATTCCACTTCCAACTCAGGGTCCACAGCGCGTGGTTGCCAAATGGTCTGGTCTTTGGAGGATGAGGTGTAGGTCTCCTCCATACCACGATGGCTGATATAGATCTCGGTCCCGCCCTGGCTATTGCGCTCCAGTCGCGTGCGGTACTTGTCACGCTCGGAGGTCGAGTACAAACCGTCAAAGAGCTTGCCGAACGTGTTGCGGATAAAGTCCGTCGGAATCTTGGCCCGGTTCTCGTTCCACTCGGTTTCCATGATGCCCAGGTCACTCTTCTCGAGCACCAGCGTAAAGCCGCTTTCCTGCCAGAAGTCCTTCACCGGGTCCCACAGCTTCTCGGCAGGGCGGTTGACCACCAGCCAGCGCTGGTTGCCCGCGCGCTCAATGCGCATGTCGCCAGCGGACAGGGGCGCTACCGCGCTCTTGCCTGGCTGTGCTTGCGCCTGTGCCGACTGCATACCGGAGGCAGAGACAGCACCGTCGATCACCACATAGCGGGAGTCGCGTGAGAGTTGGGTCAGGTCGGGCGGAACATCGAGCGTGGGCGATTTGGCCGCCGAGGCACTGCGGTAGTCCACCTTTTCGGATTGCAGGGCCGAACATGCGCACAGCGCCAGGACTGCGGTTGCCAGTGCTGCTTTGGAAATGTGATTCACAAGGATCCTTGAAAATGGATTGAATTTCAAATCAGGCCGCTCTCGCGCATTACACGCTCCAGGCCGGGTTGGTTGGCTTCGGTCAGTGGCGTCAGCGGCAGACGCAGCGTGCCACCACAGTGGCCCATGCGCGCCACCGCCCACTTTACCGGAATCGGGTTGGACTCCACAAACAGCGACTTGTGCAGCGGTAGCAGCTTGTGCTGGATCGCCATGGCTTCTTGCACTTTGCCGGCCACGGCTGCCACGCACAGTTCATGCATCAGGCGTGGTGCGACGTTGGCTGTGACGCTCACATTGCCATGGCCGCCGCACAGCATCAGCGCAACGGCGGTGGGGTCGTCGCCCGAGAAAATCGAAAAGCCTTCCGGGGCTTCCTTGATCAGCCACTGCGCGCGCTCGATGTTGCCGGTGGCTTCCTTGATGCCCACGATGCCCGGCACCTTGGCCAGTCGCAACACCGTGTCATGCGCCAGATCGGCCACCGAGCGGCCCGGCACGTTGTACAGAATCACCGGCAGATCCACCGCTTCGGCAATCGCCTTGAAGTGCTGGTACTGGCCTTCCTGTGTGGGCTTGTTGTAGTAGGGCACTACCTGCAACTGGGAGTCGGCTCCCACTTTCTTGGCAAAGCGCGCCAGTTCAATTGCCTCGGCAGTGGAATTGGCACCGCACCCGGCCATGATCGGCACGCGCCCACGCGCTTGCTCCACCGATACACGGATGATTTCGCAGTGCTCCTGCACTGTCACCGTGGGCGACTCGCCAGTGGTGCCCACCACGCCAACGCAATCGGTGCCTTCGGCGATGTGCCAGTCAATCAGTTTGCGCAGGGCGGGGTAGTCGATCGAGCCATCGGCGTGCATCGGAGTGACAAGGGCGACGATGCTTCCCTTGATTTGGCAGTGAGGTGAGTTCATGACGGCAGAAGGTTGGGTAGTGCGGCATTTTACCTACAGTCCATGGCGCAGCGCGGCAACCGGTTGGGCACCGTCTGCGCCTGGTCGCAGCGCAGCGATGCGCTGCACAAAGCGCGCCGGGTCGCTCAGGTAGCCGTTCTCATACGCCACCACGTGCAAGTTGCAGCACAGGTCCAGAAGTTCGCCGGGGCGCAGCAGGAAGTCAGGCCGCGTCGGGCGGCCCACGGTCTCGTTGCCACTGGCAAAGGTTTCGTAGAGCAGCACGCCGCCGGGTGCCAGGCTTTGCACCAGGGTGGGCAGCAACGGTCGCCACAAGTAATTGGTTACCACCACTGCGCCAAACTGCATCGGCTTATCCTGTTCAAGCTGCGGCCAGGGCTCGTTTTCGATGTCGGCGCAGAGCAGGGTGGCTTGCTCCTGCAAATCACGCGCTGCCGACAGGTCGCGGTCTACGCCGATCACTGCATGGCCGCGCTGGGCAAACCAGGCTACATGGCGGCCCGCGCCGCAGGCCACGTCCAGCACGGTGGCCTGGGGTTGGAGCAGATGGCTCCAGCGCACGACCCACTCCGAGGGCGCGCCCCGGGCGTGTGCGCAATCCGGTGCTGCGCTCAAAAGCAGGACCACAGTTGGTTGACCATCTGCACCATGAAGTCGGGCCGGGTGTAGAGGTAAAACACGCCGATGAGCGCCACTACGGCCAGTAGCGCCAGTGCCGAGCGGCCCGGTGTTCTCATGAGGCCAAAGCTCCCTCGGTGCGGTGGCGGGCAATGGTCGCTTCCTTGACCGGCAGATTGATCAGCGCCGCAGCTACACCGAGCGCTATCGAGATGTACCAGACGATGTCGTAGCTGCCGGTCTTGTCGTACAAGTAGCCGCCCAGCCACACCCCCATGAACGAGCCAATCTGGTGGCTGAAGAAGACAAAGCCGCCCAGCATTGACAAATGCGCCACACCAAAAATCTGCGCCACGGTGGCGTTGGTGGGCGGCACCGTGGACAGCCACAGCAAGCCCATGGTGGCGGAGAACACATACACGCTCATCGGCGTCAGCGGCACCAGCAAAAACAGGCTAATGGCAATGGCGCGCGCAAAGTAGATGAAGGCTAGGATGTTCTTCTTGGGCATGCGCTGACCCAATACCCCCGCGATATAGGTGCCAAACACGTTGAATAGCCCGATCAGCGCCAGCGAGTAGCTCGCCACCTGGGGCGACAAGCCGTGGTCCTTGAGGTAGCTGGGCATGTGCACGCCGATAAATACCACCTGAAAGCCGCAGACAAAGTAGCCCGCCGTCAGCAACTGAAAGCTCGGGTACTTGAAGGCCTCGCGCAGCGCCTGCACGATGGTTTGGTCGCGCACCGGCGGTGTGGAGCCGCCAAAGCCGGGTTCGTGCAGTCCCCAGGCCATGGGTATCATCAGCAGCGCGGCGCTACTTAGCAGCACCAGCGCCTGCTGCCAGCCAAACTGGCCAATCAAAAAGCCTTCGGTGGGTACCATTAAAAACTGGCCAAACGAGCCCGCCGCTGCCGCCACGCCCATCGCCCAGGAGCGCTTGTCGGGACTGACGTTGCGCCCGATCACGCCATAAATCACCGCATAGGTGGTGCCCGACTGCGCCACCCCAATGAGCACGCCGGTGCTGAGCGAAAACAGCAAGGGCGTGTTGGCGTAGGCCATGCCAAACAGGCCCAGCGCGTAGAAAATGGCGCCACCGATGATGACCCGGAACGCTCCAAAACGGTCGGCCAGCATTCCCGCAAAAATGCCCGACAAGCCCCAGGCCAGGTTTTGTATCGCCATGGCAAAGGCGAAGGTTTCGCGCGTCCAGCCCTGGGCCTGGGTGATCGGTTGCAGCCACAGGCCGAAGCCGTGGCGAATGCCCATCGACAAGGTCACGATGGTGGCTCCACAGGCCAGTACTTGCAGGGTGGAGAGAGGTTGTTTTGGCAGCGTCATGGACCCGATTGTCGCCAATCCGGCTGCGTCACGTGGGCGACAGGGCATAGCGCTGGCAAATAACTGGTTGTATGTACAGCAAAAAGGCCTTGAGCGACTACAATCGCGCCCTATGGCAGTCAAACCTCCCCCCGAATATTCCGAAAGTTCCATCCGGGTCCTCAAGGGCCTGGAGCCGGTCAAACAGCGGCCGGGCATGTACACCCGCACCGACAACCCCCTGCACGTCATCCAGGAGGTGCTCGACAACGCCGCCGACGAGTCGCTCGGCGGCTATGGCAAAAAGATCAAGGTCATCGTCCACAACGACAGTTCGGTCACGGTGGAAGACGACGGGCGCGGCATTCCCTTTGGCATGCACCCGGAAGAAAAAGCGCCGGTGATCGAACTGGTGTTCACGCGGCTGCACGCCGGTGGCAAGTTTGACAAGGGCAGCGGCGGGGCCTACAGCTTTTCCGGTGGCCTGCACGGCGTGGGCGTAAGCGTCACCAACGCGCTGGCGCGGCGGCTCGAAGCCACCTCGTACCGCGACGGCATGGTGGCGTCCATGGTGTTTGAGAACGGCGATGTGGCGGTGCCACTGCAAACGCGCGCCGCCAACGCCGACGATCGGGCTGCCGACGCCGCACGCGACCGCAAGTCCGGAACCACGGTGCGGGTATGGCCCGACCCCAAATACTTTGAGTCGGCCGTGCTGCCGATGGCCGAGCTCACCCACCTGCTGCGCTCCAAGGCAGTGCTGATGCCGGGCGTGAGCGTGTCGCTGCTGGTCGAAAAAACCAAAGAGAGCCAGACCTGGCTGTACAAGGGCGGACTGCGCGACTACTTGATGCAAACGCTCAATGGCGAGCCGGTGATCCCACTGTTTGACGGCGAGGGTTTTGCCGACAGCCAGAGCGACAACTTTGCCGAAGGCGAGGGCGCGGCCTGGTGCGTGGCCTTTACCGAAGAAGGCCAGCCGGTGCGCGAGAGTTACGTCAACCTGATTCCCACCAGCGCCGGTGGCACGCACGAGAGCGGCCTGCGCGACGGTCTGTTTACCGCCGTCAAGAGCTTTATCGAGTTTCACTCGCTGCTGCCCAAGGGTGTCAAGCTCATGCCCGAAGACGTGTTTGCGCGCGCCAGCTACGTGCTCTCCACCAAGGTGCTCGATCCCCAGTTCCAGGGCCAGATCAAAGAGCGCCTGAACTCGCGCGACGCGGTGCGTCTGGTGTCGAGCTTTGTGCGACCGGCGCTCGAACTCTGGCTCAACCAGCACGTTGAGTACGGCAAGAAGCTCGCCGAGCTGGCCATCAAGGCCGCGCAGTCGCGCCAGAAGGCCGGGCAAAAGGTGGAAAAACGCAAGAGCTCGGGCGTGGCCGTGTTGCCGGGCAAGCTCACCGATTGCGAGAGCCGCGACATTGCCTACAACGAAGTCTTTTTGGTCGAGGGCGACTCGGCCGGGGGCAGCGCCAAGATGGGCCGCGACAAGGAAAACCAGGCGGTGCTACCCCTGCGCGGCAAGGTGCTCAATACCTGGGAAGTTGATCGCGACCGGCTCTTTGCCAACACCGAAATTCACGACATCTCGGTGGCTATCGGGGTGGACCCGCATGGCCCCAACGACACCCCTGACCTGAGCGCGCTGCGCTACGGCAAGATTTGTATCCTGTCGGACGCTGACGTGGATGGCTCGCACATTCAGGTGCTGCTGCTCACGCTGTTTTTCCGCCACTTTCCCAAGCTGATCGAAACCGGCCACGTGTTTGTGGCACGCCCACCGCTGTTTCGTGTGGACGCACCCGCACGCGGCAAGAAGCCGGCCTCCAAAGCCTACGCCCTGGACGAAGGTGAACTCAGCGCCATACTGGACAAGCTACGCAAGGAAGGCGTGCGCGAAGCCGCCTGGACCATCAGCCGCTTCAAGGGCCTGGGCGAGATGAACGCCGAACAGTTGTGGGACACCACGCTCAACCCCGACACGCGCCGCTTGCTGCCCGTGGCGCTGGGCGACATCGACTTCGCCGCCACCGAGGCGCTCATCACCAAACTCATGGGCAAAGGCGAAGCCGCCGCCCGACGCGAGCTGATGGAGTTGCATGGCGACTCGGTCGAGGTGGATGTATAGCGCAGACATTGCAGCGGGCGATTTTGCTAAGCCATGACACCGCTCGGGCCAATTTGGCCGAAATTTTCATGTTAAACCATGCAAAATATCCATTAACGTGAGAAAATACATGGATGGAAGAAAGAAAAGTTCAGCAACAGGTGAATGAGCTGCTTGCCCAGTTTCCGGCGGTGGCGCTGCTTGGCCCGCGCCAAAGCGGTAAGACCACGCTGGCGTTTGCGCAAAAGGCAATCCACGGCAACGCCCTCTACCTGGACCTGGAACTGCCCTCGGCCCAGCGCCAACTTGACGACCCAGAGGCGTTTTTGTCGGCGCATCCTCACGAGTTGATCATCCTGGATGAAGTCCAGCGCATGCCCGACCTGTTTAACGTCTTGCGCGGGGTGATTGATCTGCGTCGGCGCAACGGCGAAGCTGCGGGTCAATTTCTCCTGTTGGGTTCTGCCTCGGGCGTGCTGCTCAAGCAATCCAGCGAGAGTCTGGCCGGTCGCGTGGCGTACGTGGAGCTAACCCCGTTCCTGGCCGCAGAGGTCATGCAAGAGGGTTTTCAGGCGGCGCAGATGAATGCCTTGTGGGTGCGCGGCGGCTTCCCGCTGTCATGGCTGGCCAGCGACGATGCGGCAAGCCTTACCTGGCGCGAGGTGTTCATCAGCACCTACCTCGAAAAAGACATTCCGGCGCTGGGCCCCCGGATTCCAGCCACCACCCTGCGGCGCCTGTGGACCATGCTCGCCCATAACCAGGGCGAGTTGCTGGATCAGTCCAGGTTGGCATCAGCCTTGGCGATCAGCGGGCAAACGGTGGTGCGCTACATTGATCTGCTGTGCGATCTCATGCTGGTGCGGCGCCTGCCAGCCTGGAGCGGCAATGTAGGCAAACGCCTGATCCGTGCCCCCAAGGTGTATGTGCGCGACAGCGGAATGGTGCACGCCTTGCTGGGTCTGGAACATCTGGACGCCGTCCTCAGTCATCCGGTGGCAGGGGCGTCGTGGGAGGGCTTGGTGATCGAGCAACTCATCAACGCGGCACCGCACGCCAACGCCAGTTTTTACCGCACCAGCAATGGTGCAGAAGTGGACCTGGTTTTGGAGTTGCGCAACGGGCAAACCTGGGTCATCGAGGTCAAGCGTTCCACCGCGCCAGCAGTCTCCAGAGGCTTTTACGTGGCGGCAACGGATCTGGGTGCCGCACGCAAGTTGCTGGTGGCACCTGTAGAGCTTTCTTACTCCCTGAAAGAGGGTATCGAGGTCATGAACCCACTAGCCGCTGCTGCGCTGCTTTCTGAGCAGACGTAAGCGGCCCTTGAATCCCATTTATTTACGGTACCGACATGACAGACCACAACACGCTTGATCTTCTGGCCGCTCCCGCCGAAGACGACAGCCAGCTCAACCTGGCCACCTACGCGCAGCGCGCTTACCTGGAATACGCGCTGAGCGTGGTCAAGGGGCGGGCGCTGCCCGATGTTTGCGACGGGCAAAAGCCGGTGCAGCGGCGCATTTTGTACTCCATGTCGCGTATGGGCCTGGGCTTTGGCGGGCCCAACGGCAACACTGGCGCGCGCCCCGTAAAAAGTGCGCGTGTGGTGGGCGATGTGCTGGGGCGCTTCCACCCGCACGGTGACCAGGCCGCTTACGACGCGCTGGTGCGCATGGCGCAAGACTTTTCGCAGCGCTACCCGCTGATTGACGGCCAGGGCAACTTTGGTTCGCGCGATGGCGACGGCGCTGCCGCCATGCGCTATACCGAAGCGCGCCTGGCCAAAATCACCAGCCTGCTGCTCGACGAAATTGACCAGGGCACGGTCGATTTCCAGCCCAACTACGACGGCTCCACCGAAGAGCCGTGCCAGTTGCCCGCGCGCTTGCCGTTTGCCCTGCTCAACGGTGCCAGCGGCATTGCCGTGGGGTTGGCCACCGAAATCCCCAGCCACAACCTGCGCGAGATAGCCGACGCCTGCGTGGCGCTCATCAAAAACCCCGCGCTCGAAGAGGAAGCGCTGGCCGCGCTGGTACCGGGCCCCGACTTTCCGGGTGGCGGCCAGATCATCAGCAGCAGCGCCGATATTCTGGACGCCTATCGCAGCGGGCGCGGCTCGCTCAAGGTGCGTGCGCGCTGGAAGATTGAAGACCTGGCGCGCGGCCAGTGGCAACTGGTGGTGACCGAGTTGCCCCCGGGCGTGAGCAGCCAGCGTGTGCTGGAAGAAATCGAAGAACTCACCAACCCCAAGGTCAAGGCCGGCAAGAAGGCCTTGTCGCAGGAGCAAACCCAGCTCAAGGCCAGCGTGCTGGCGGTGCTGGACGTGGTGCGCGACGAATCCAACAAGGACGCACCGGTGCGCCTGGTGTTTGAGCCCAAGACCAGCCGCATTGAGCAACAGGAACTCATCACCACGCTGCTGGCGCACACCAGCCTGGAGACATCGTCGCCCATCAACCTCACCATGATCGGGCTGGACAAGCGGCCCACGCAAAAGTCGCTGCGCCAGATGCTGACCGAGTGGATTGCGTTTCGCCACAGCACCATCGAGCGGCGCTCGCGCCACCGCCTGGGCAAGGTGCAAGACCGCATCCACATTTTGGAGGGGCGACATCTCGTCTTGCTCAACATCGACGAAGTGATTGCCATCATCCGCCAGGCCGACGAGCCCAAGGCCGCGTTGATGGAGCGCTTTCGCCTCTCGCCGGTGCAGGCCGAAGACATTCTTGAAATCCGCCTGCGCCAGTTGGCGCGGCTGGAAGCCATCAAGATCGAGCAGGAGCTGTCCGAGTTGCGCACCGAGCAGGGCAAGCTGGAAGAAATTCTGGGCAGCCCGGCCACGCTGCGCCGCCTGATGGTGAGAGAGATCGAGGCCGACGCCAAGACCTTTGCCGACCCGCGCCGCACGCTGATTCAGGCCGAGAAGAAAGTGGTGGCCGAGCTGCGCGTGGTCGATGAGCCGGTGACCGTGGTGGTCAGCCAAAAGGGCTGGGTGCGCGTGCGCAGCGGCCACGGGCACGAGGCCACCAGCTTTGCGTTCAAGGCCGGCGACGGCCTGTACGGCACGTTTGAGTGCCGCAGCGTCGATACGCTGCTGGTGTTTGGTTCCAACGGGCGCGTCTATTCGGTGGCGGTGGCGCTGCTGCCCGGCGGGCGCGGCGATGGCCAGCCCGTTACCACGCTGATCGAGCTGGAGTCGGGCACCCAACTGCTGTACTACTTTGCCGGTGCGGCCAACGCCACGCTGCTGCTGTGCGCCAGCGGCGGCTACGGCTTTATGGCCACGGTAGACAACATGGTTTCGCGCCAAAAGGCCGGCAAGGCCTTTGTGACCTGCAACGCGGGCGAAACCCTGTGCTGCCCCTCGCTGGTGTCCGGCGCGCATGGCCGTGTGCAAGTGGCGGGCACGCCGGGCACGCTAGTAGCCCCCGCTAGCCACGTGGCCTGCGCCTCCACCGGCGGGCGCATCCTGACCTTTGAGATCAGCGAACTCAAAGCCATGGCCAACGGCGGGCGCGGCCTGATGCTCATCGCCCTGGACGACAAAGACACTCTGGCCGGTGCCGCCGCCTACACCCGCAGCATCCGCATCGACGGCATCGGCCGCGGCGGCAAGCCGCGCGACGAAACGCTGGAGATCCGCAGCCTCAACAACGCCCGCGCCGCGCGTGGGCGCAAGGGCAAGGCAGCGGACTTGGGCTTCAAGCCGGTGAGCATTGCGCGGGTTGAATAGCCTATTGCATTGCGCTCCGGGGGTGGGGGGGAGTGTGCTATGCAGCAACTTCGATGTATTCCACCTGACTCGCTGGCGGTCGAACTGGCAAGAACGCTATTTTGAGTGCCAATAGCCAAATCGTCACTGGGTTTTCCCCGGGACTGTCACACGCCCTGGTTCGGTCAGTCTCCGTTGACAGTGGCGGATCGATGGACGCAAAGCAAATGCCGAAAGATATGCGTAAGCTGCTTTGGCTCGCACGGCGCAACTGCAGCGCCCCTCCTGGCTTGCGCACTAACACCGCCGCCCGCAGAGGTTCGGGCCTGTGCCCGAACCTCTGCTACCAACAGTCAGCGAGTGACAAGATCACCAGTGCACCCGCCAAGCACCGCACAAGGAAGCGCGGCGCAAGCCATGTCAGGGCAAGCTTACTTCCACCCGCCGCCGAGCACCTTGTACAGGCTCACCAGGTTTTGCTGTTGCAGTGCGTGCGCCTGCACCGTGGCCTGTTGCACGGCGAATAGCGAGCGCTGGGCGTCCAGCAGGTCGAGGGCGCTGGCGGCGCCTTGTTTGAAGCGCAGTTCGGTGAGTTGCGTGCGCACTTTCTCGGCGGCAAGCTGGGCGCTTTGCGCGCGCACCTGCTCGCCCAGGGTGGCACGTCCGGCCAGGGCATCGGCCACTTCGCGGAAGGCGCTCTGGATGGCCTTCTCGTATTGCGCGACGGCAATGTCGCGGCTGACCTTGGCGCTCTCCAGGTTGGCCTGGTTGCGTCCGGCGTCAAAAATCGGCAGCAGCAGTTGCGGCGCAAAAGTCCAGGCACTGGTGCCGCTGTTGAACAGCGTGTCCAGATCGCCACTGACCACCCCGGCGCTGCCGGTCAGCGTGATGCGCGGAAAGAACGCGGCGCGCGCCGCGCCAATGTTGGCGTTGTTGGCAATCAACTGCTGCTCGGCCTGGCGCACGTCCGGGCGGCGCGTGAGCACGTCGGCGGGCACACCCGCAGGCAGTGCGGGCAGCAGGTCTTGCTCCAGCAAACTGCGCCCGGCAGGCAGGTCGGCGGGCAGGCTCTGGCCCAGCAGCAGCACCAGGGCGTTTTCGTCCTGGGCGCGTTGGCGCGTGAGTTGGGCCAGCGCCACCTTGGCGGCTTCCAGCAGCGACTGCGCTTGCGACAGGTCCAACTGCGACGCGGCCTCGTTGTCAAACTTGAGCTTGGTGAGTTTGAGCGACTCTTGGCGTGTGCTGACGGTGTCGCGCGTGGTGCGCAGCAGTTCGTCGTCGGTCAGCAGATTGAGATAGCCCGCAGCCACCGAGGCCACCAAACTGATCTGCACCGTTTTGCGCGCTTCCTCGGTGCCCAGCAACTGCGCTTGTGCCGCTTGGCTCAGGGCGCGCACGCGGCCAAATAGGTCGAGTTCGTAGGCGGTAACGCTCAGCCCGGCAGTCAGCGTGGTGGTTTGCACACCCGACGTGTTGGGCGCGCGTGTGCCGGTCAGACCCGCGTTAAGCGTGGGCAACTCGTCGGCACGGCGCAACTGCAATTGGGCGCGGGTCTGGTCGATGGCCAGCACCGCCACGCGCAGGTCGCGGTTGTTGCTGAGCGCAATCTCGATCAGGCGCTTCAGGCGCGCGTCCTTGAAGAACGTCTGCCACTGCACCTGTGCAGCAGACGGCGTGGCCGCGCTGGCCGCAGCGTCGGCAGAAAACGCAGCTGCCACCGGGGCAGCGGGGCGCTCGTAGGTGGGGATCAGGCTGCAACCCGCCAGTCCCAGGGCGGCGGCAAGGCTTGTGGCGCACAGCTTATTCATCGGCTTCAACTCCCATTTGGTGGCTGTGTTCCATATCGAACTGGTGCTGGCGGTCGCTCACCTTGAACATGCCGCGAATCACCACAAAGAAGATCGGTACAAAAAACACCGCCAGCACCGTGCCTACCAGGCTGCCGCCAATCACGCCGGTGCCAATGGCACGCTGGCTGGCCGAGCCGGCACCGCTGGACAGCGCCAGTGGCATCACCCCCAGCATGAACGCCATCGAGGTCATGATGATTGGCCTAAAGCGCAAATGCGCCGCCGCCAGCGCCGACTCCACCACGCTCTTGCCTTGCGCCTGCAGGTCCTTGGCAAACTCGATGATCAAAATCGCGTTCTTGGCCGACAGGCCGATGATGGTGATCAGCCCCACCTGGAAGTACACGTCGTTGGCATAGCCGCGCAGCACCGTGGCCAGCAGCACACCCAGCACGCCCAGCGGCACCACCAGAATCACGGCCATGGGGATGGACCAGCTTTCGTACAGCGCGGCCAGGCACAAGAACACCGCCAAAATGGCAAAGCCGTACAACACCATGGCCTGCGAGCCAGCCAGCTTTTCTTCGCGCGACTGGCCGGTCCACTCATAGGCAAAACCGGCGGGCAGTTGCGCTGCCAGACGCTCCATTTCGGCCATGGCCGCGCCGGTGCTGTAGCCGGGCGCGGCGTTGCCGCCAATGCGCATGGCGGGGTAGCCGTTAAAGCGCACGGTCTGCATCGCCCCCTTGACCCAGCGCGTGCTGGCAAACGCCGACAGCGGCACCGGCTTGCCCTGGGCGTTGGCGGCGTTGAGTTGCAACAGGTGCTCGGGCTGCATGCGGGCACCGGCCTCGGCCTGCACCACCACGCGCTGCAAGCGGCCCTGGTTGGGGAAGTCGTTGATGTAGGCAGAACCCAGCGCGGTGGAGATGGTGCTGTTGATCGAATCAAAGCTCACGCCCAGGGCGTTGGCCTTGTCGCGGTCAATATCGAGTTGCAGTTGCGATGCGTCTTCCAGACCGTCAGGGCGCACTTGCGTGAGCACCGGGCTCTTGGAGGCCATGCCCAGCATCTGGTTGCGCGCGGCCACCAATGCGTCGTGGCCCATGCCGCCACGGTCTTGCAGGCGGAAGGTAAAGCCCGAGGCGTTGCCCAGCTCTGAAATCGGTGGCGGGCTCAAGGGGAAGATAAACGCATCGTGGATGCCCATCAGCGCGCCAAACGCACGCCCGGCCAGTGCCTGGGCCGAATGCTCGGGCCCCACGCGCTCGTTCCAGTCCTTGAGTGTGACAAAGGCCAGCGCGGCGTTTTGCCCCAGGCCCGAGAAGCTAAAGCCCAGCACGCTGACCATGCTTTGCACCTCGGGCTGCTTGAGTACATAGCCTTCCACCTGCTGCATCACGTTCAGGGTGCGTTGCTGCGTGGCGCCGGGGGGCAGTTGCACGTTGACCAGCATCGTGCCCTGGTCTTCATTGGGCAGGAACGAGGTTGGCAGGCGCAGATAGACCACCGCCACGGCGGCAATGATGGCGGCGTAAATCACCAGGTAGCGCGCCGCCCGGCGCAGGATGCGCGCTACCAGGCTTTCGTAGTTCTTGGCGGTGTCGGCAAAGCCGCGGTTGAACCAGCCAAAGAAGCCGGTCTTGGCGTGGTGGTGCCCGGCCTCTACGGGCTTGAGCAGCGTGGCGCACAGGGCGGGCGTGAGCGACAGCGCCATGAAGGCCGAGATCGAAATCGAGCTCACCATCACGGCAGAAAACTGGCGGTAGATATTGCCTACCGATCCCTTGAAAAACGCCAGCGGTACAAACACCGCAATCAGCACTACCGTCACGCCGATGATCGCGCCCGAGATCTGGCCCATGGCTTTGCGTGTAGCCAGCAGTGGCGGCAGCCCTTCGTGGCTCATGATGCGCTCCACGTTTTCCACCACCACGATGGCGTCGTCCACCACGATCCCGATCACCAGCACCATGCCAAACATGGTGAGCACGTTGATCGAAAAGCCCAGCGCCGCCAGCATGCCAAACGTGCCCATCAGGGCCACCGGCACAACGATGGTGGGGATGATGGTGTAGCGAAAACTCTGCAGGAACAGGAACATCACCAGGAACACCAGCACCACCGCAATCACCAGCGTCTCGGCCACCTGCGTGATCGAGATCTTGACAAAGCGCGAGCTGTCATAGGGGATGGTCCACTTCACGCCCGGCGGGAAGTAGGTCTGGAGCTGCTCCATGCGCTCGCGGATAGCCTTGGCCGTTGCCAAGGCATTGCCCGTGGGCGACAACTGCACACCCATACCTGCGGCCGGGTTGCCGTTCAGGCGTGCGGTGGTGGCATAGCCTTGGGCACCGAGTTCGATGCGCGCCACATCGCGCAGGCGCACCGCCGAGCCATCGGCATTGGCGCGCAGCACAATGCCGCCAAACTGCGCCACGTTGCTAAGCTGGCCATTGACGATCACCGTTGCGGCGATGGACTGGCCGGTGATGTTGGGCAGGTCGCCAATGGCGCCCGACGATACCTGCGCGTTTTGCGCACGGATGGCGTTGTTGACGTCGTTGGCCGAGAGGTTAAAGCCCTGCAGCCTGGCCGGGTCGATCCACACGCGCATGGCGCGCTCGGTGCCAAACAACTGCGCCTGGCCCACGCCGGGCAGGCGCTGCAACTCGGGCAGCACGTTGCGCGAGGCATAGTCGCCCAGCGCCACGATGTCGAACTCGGGGTTGTCCGACGACAGCATGGTAAACAGCAGGAAGTTGGAGCGCGCCTTGTCCACGCGCACACCGGCTTGCGTGACCGCTGCAGGCAGGCGCGGCGCTGCGCGCGAGAGGCGGTTTTGCACATCCACCTGGGCCAGGTCGGGGCTGGTGCCGGTCTCAAAGGTCAGTGTGATGCTGCCGGTACCGTCGGCCTGTGCCACCGACTCCATGTAGATCAGGCCGGGCGAGCCGTTCATCTCGCGCTCGATCACGCTGATCACGCTGTCTTCGAGCGTCTGCGCCGAGGCGCCGGGGTAGCCCATGCTCACCACGATCGAGGGCGGCGCCACCGGCGGGTACTGCGAAATGGGCAACTGGGTGATGGCCACGCCACCGGTCACCAGCAGAAACAGGGCAATCACCCATGCAAAGATGGGGCGGTTGATAAAAAACTGGGCCATGGGTGCTTACCTTACTTGCTGGCCGAAGCGGCAGAGGCCGGTGCAGACGCAGGCGCTGCCGCTGCCGCTGCACCAGGCGTCCAGGGCACGGGCTTGACCGGCGCGCCGGGCACCATCATCTTCTGGAAGCCGTCCACAATCACTTGTTCACCTGGCTGCAAGCCGCCCAGAATCACCCATTGGTTGTTCTGCGCGTTGCCCACCTTTACCGGGCGCGGTGCGGGCTTGCCTTCTGGCCCCACCACCAGCACGCTGTCGCCCTGGTTGGTACGGGTTACGGCCTGTTGCGGCAGCAGCACGCCCGAGGGCAG
>CAIPBW010000235.1 GCA_903863395.1 uncultured beta proteobacterium | reverse complement strand
CTGCAAAAGGGTTGCCAAGACTGGCCGCAATTGCGTACTCTGACCTCCACCGACGAGCTATTTCTCAGCGTCAATGTGTCGGCGGTTCAACTCCGGGACGGCCAGTTTGCGGATGCGGCGATTGGCATTCAAAAGGCTGCGGGAATTGCACCGTCCGAGCTGAAGATAGAACTCACGGAATCGACGCTGGTGCAGAGCCAGACCACGGCGCAGCAGCAACTTCAGTTGCTTGCCGAATTTGGCAACTCGATTGCCTTGGACGACTATGGAACGGGATTTTCCAGCCTGGAAAATTTGCAGAAATACCGTTTCCATACGCTCAAGCTGGACCAGCACTTCATCCGCGAAATACTGCATTCCAGCCTGAGCTTTCAACTCGTTCTGAGCACCCTGGACATGGCACGCACGCTGCAGATTGACAGCGTAGGCGAAGGCATAGAAACCGAAGAGGTAGCGCGCATTCTTCTGGAGATGGGGTGTGTGTACGGGCAGGGCTACCATTTTGGCAAGCCCAAGCCCTTGGAAGAACTGCTCGCCTAGCGTGACTTCAGTCGCGCCTCACTTGCGAAATACCGCCGCAAAGAATGCGGATGCTTGCGCCTTGGATTGCTGATCTGCCTGCGCGTGGTAGGCCAGTGGCAGGTTGAACTGCTTGCCCTTTTCCGTCGCCTCCGGGTTGGTGAAAGCGTGCACCGCACCGGGATAGTTGAGGTAGCGGTAGTCCACGCTGGCGGCCGCCATTTCCTTTTTGAAGGCATCTACCGATTCAGGCTTGATAAACGGGTCGGCCTCGCCATTGAGCACCAACACTTTGGCCTTCACCTTGCCGGGAGCCGCAGCCGGACCGGCAGCGCCCAGCCCTGCGTGGAAGGCGGCCACGCCCTTCAGATCGGTCCCGACGCGCGCCATGTCAAGCACCACGGAGCCACCGAAACAGTAGCCCACCGCACCCAGGTTGGATGCATCCACGCTGGCGTGCTGGGCCAGTGTGTCCCTGGCGGCCAAAAAGCGCGACTGCATCAGCGCCGGGTTTTTGCGAACAGCGCCCGACAACGCTCCTGCGTCGGTGGGGTTGTCGGCGGTCTTGCCATCGCCGTACATATCGGCAATGAACGCGGTATAGCCCTGGCTGGCAAACTTGCGCGCCTCGTCGTGCACGTGTTTGGTAATGCCCCACCACTCGTGCACCACCACCACGCCGGGCCGCTTGGCCGGGCTAGCGCCGTCATAGACGATAAAGCCCTTCATGACCGTATCGCCATCTTTGTAGCTGACGGCCTCCTCCTGAATGGCGGCCATCGCCGTGCAAGACGCAGCAACCAGGGCGCCCAGTACCAGTTTCTTCATCATTTATCCCCTTCTTCGCTTAGTGTTGATCCTGTGCACCCAACTGCGCCCCCCGACGGTTACGCTATCGCACTACCTTTGGCAACGCTCAGGAGTGAGCGCGGTGCAGATTCAGGCTATCACTGGCGCGTATTCCCGTGCGGCAAGCCGCGCAATAACCCCAAGACTTTTCGACGTATTGGCGCTGCGGCTGCACCGGACACCAACGCCTGATAGGGACCTGCCCGACATGCCATCGAAGCCTGCTAAATTAGGCACCACCGAATTGCGGAGAAATCGATATGCACGCAGGCAAACCCATCATCCTTCCTGGCCAGACAGCAGCCAGCGCCAGGATGCCCATCATCTGCACGCCCTTGGTAGGGCGAACGCGCGATGCGGTGCTGGCCGAGGTGCAGCAGGTTGCGCCCAAGAAGCCCGACCTGCTGGAGTGGCGTGTCGATTTTTTTGCAGGCATTGGCAACACCGCAGAGGTAATCTCCCTGGCTGCCGATATCCGCCGCGCTGCGGGCGGCATTCCGGTGCTGTTCACGCGGCGCTCAATGCGTGAAGGCGGCGAGAAAATTGCCCTGGACGAACAAGGCGTCCTGACGCTCTATGCCGCCGTGATGGCAAGCCAGACCATCGAGTTCATCGACTACGAAATGGTGAACGAGCCGCAGCACATTGCCCAAGTGCGCGCGCAATCCAAGGCCAACGGCATTCAACTGGTGCTGTCCTTCCACAACTTCCAGTCCACTCCCGCGCACCCAGAGTTGTGTGCCAAATTTGCGCTGGCGCAAACCCTGGGTGGCGATATCGCCAAGGTGGCCGTGATGCCAGAGCGCCTGGAAGACGTGCTCACCGTACTATCGGCAACGCTGGAGTCCAGCCAAAAGCTAGACATCCCCTTGATCAGCATGTCCATGGGCGCGTATGGCTCGCTCACACGCCTGTTTGGCTGGACCTGCGGATCGGCGATGAGCTTTGCCATTGGCGCTGCTGCCTCTGCGCCCGGACAGGTGCCCATTGAAGACCTCAACACGGTGCTGGAGATTCTGAACAAGTCCCTGGCCCCCAAAGGCTAGGTTGAACCAATCGCTGGCGCGCTCCATAATAGAAAAAAAATTGGAGACATCATGACCAGCCCCCTCTGGACCCGCGCTGCAGTGCGGGAATCCATCGTCGACCCGGCAAATCCGGTCGGACTCGATGGCATTGAATTCATTGAATATGCAACATCCGACCCGCAATCGCTAGGCGTAATTTTGGAGAGGATGGGCTTTCAACCCATTGCCCGACATCGATCACGCGACGTGACGTTGTATCGCCAGGGCTTGCTCAACGTCATCGTCAACGCGCACGGTAATGGCCGTGCGCTTACCCAACGCCCCATCATTGCCGCAGTTGCCATGCGTGTGCGCGACGCCTCTGCGGCCTACCTGCGGGCACTTGAACGCGGTGCCTGGGGAATCCCGGTACAGGTCGATGTGATGGAGTTGCACATTCCCGTGATCCACGGCGTGGGTAACAGCCGCATCTACTTTGTGGACCGCTACGACAAGTTTTCGATTTACGACGTCGATTTCACGCCCATCGCTGGTGCCGATCAGCATCCCCCCGCCCTGGCAAATCTGCACTTTTTCGGCCTGGTGCAATACATCGGACGCGACCGCAGCGACGATTGGACCGAGTTCTACCGCCAGTTGTTCGGCTTTACGCAGCTTCCAGCAGAGCAACGCTTTGGCATCCTCCCCAAAGGACGCATTCTGGAGAGCCCCTGCGCGGGCAAGTCGCGCTTCTACATACAACTCGTCGAGCCCGAAGCCAGCAGTCTGGACGGAGAAGATGACGAGTGCCTGCAGCGCGTGGGCCTGGGTTGCCCGGACGTTACTGCTGCCGTGAACCTGCTCGGCGAACGCGGCGTGGAGTTTCAACGCACACCCGAGGCCGAGGTTGATCTACGCGGAGCGCTGACCGCGCCACACATGGGCAGTGTCAGCTTTGAACTGGTGCGCAACGAATCTGCCTGAACCTGTAAATATGCCTGCTACCAAACTAGTAGCAGGCTGTTTTTGAGATCATCTGGAAGACCATTTACAGTGAACTCCCTGGGCTGTATGCGCGGACAAAAGACTTTTGGATGGTCTTGAAGGCGTTGCTCTCATGGCGTTGCTCTCATTGACAAGGCCAGCGGCAAGGAATAACATTGTTGCAACTGGAGTGACTCATGGAAATCGCAATCAGGACTATCGGAAACAGCAAGGGCGTGGTTTTGCCGAAGCCGCTTCTGGCGCAGGCAGGGCTTGAGGGCCTGAAAGCCGTCCACATCATGGTGGAGAACGACTCCATAGTCTTGAGCAAGCCCGCCAAGGCGGTTCGGGCTGGCTGGGCGGTTGCGGCGGCGGCTGTGTCAGCCAAAGGCGGCGATGCCCTGCTGATGGGCGAATTCAGCAACGTCGAAGATAAGGAGTTGGCCTGGTGAGGCGCGGTGAAATCTGGCTGGTGAACCTTGATCCGACTGTGGGTAGCGAAATCAAAAAGTCGCGCCCCTGTGTAGTGGTGTCGCCATCGGAGTTGAATGACCACCTACGCACCGTGATCGTGGCACCCATGACTTCCAAGGGCTTTGGCGCCCCGTTTCGTGTGCCGGTCACATATGCTGGCACCAAGGGCTTGATCGTGCTGGACCAGCTTCGCACAGTTGATAAAGTGCGCCTGGTCAAGAAGTTAGGCACGGTGTCAGCGAAGACGTTGTCTGCAGCGCTTACAACCTTGCAGGAAATATTCACGGAGTAGGACTGAAACAATTCATCCGCTACGCCTCATTGCCTCTTGATTTGACGATTAGTTTCTCGTCAATTTATCGTCATCAAGAAACCGGCGCTACAAACTATGTAGCAGGCTTTCTATATCTGACGTTGTGAATTTGGTAGGACGTGCGGGGATCGAACCCACGACAAACGGATTAAAAGTCCATTTTTTGTCGTCATTGAACATCAACAAACCGTCACTGTGTTGGCAGACGGTTAGAACAAAAAGCAAAAATACAAAATCCCGGCACCATTCAGCAAGGACTTCGCCACACTTG
>CAIPBW010000234.1 GCA_903863395.1 uncultured beta proteobacterium | reverse complement strand
CCGTCGGGCCCACGGCCAGGTCCACCTTTTCGTCACCATAGGCAGCGGCCAGCAGGCTCTTGCCAATGTCGGGCTTGCCCTGGTCGTCTTTCTCAATCACCACCAGCTTCTTGCCCGCCACTGTCATGGTGCCGTTGGTGGCGTAGTCCAGGCCCATCATGAAACCCACCGCAGTCTGCTTGCCATAGGCTTCAAGCGCCCCGGTCTTGCTGTAGATATGAGCGATCCTGATTTCCTTGGATTGCGCCAGCGCCGAGCCGCAGCCCAGGGCGGCGGCCAGTCCGGCGGCAATCAGCGTAACGCGGGTGTTCCAACGCGATGGGTTCATAGTTACTCCTTAGGTGGTTCGCAAACTCGGTTCATTCTTGCACATAACCTATGCCCGCACGCCGCGCGCCCTGTCAACAAGGCGTCAGGGCTGCAGGTCGGTGATGTTGCGGCGGGAAAACTGTTTGACGATGCGCGGCACCAGCAGCACTGCCGCGACGATGGCCAGCAACAGCAGCGACATCGGACGTTGCAAGAACACCATGGCACTGCCCTCACCAATGGACATGGCGTTGCGCAACTGCGCCTCGGCCAGCGGCCCCAGAATCATGCCCACCACCACCGGTGCGGTCGGAAAGCCAAAGCGCCGCATCACCAACCCGAGCACGCCAATGGCGTACAGCAGGAACAGGTCAAACGCACTTTGGCGCATGCCGTAGGCACCCACGGTGGCGAAGATCAAAATCCCCGCGTACAACTGCGGCTTGGGCACCTTGAGCAGCTTCACCCACAGGCCCACCAGCGGCAGGTTGAGCACCAGCAGCATCACATTGCCGATATACAGCGAGGCAATCAGTGCCCACACCAGCGCCGAAGAACTGGTAAACAGTTGCGGACCGGGCTGGATGCCGTAGTTCTGAAACGCCCCCAGCAAAATGGCCGTGGTGTTGGACACCGGAATACCCAGGGTGAGCAAGGGAATCAGCGCCGCCGTCACGGTGGCGTTGTTGGCAGCCTCCGGGCCGGCCACACCCTCAATCGCGCCCTTGGTGCCAAACTCGGCCAGATGGTCACCCTTGGCCAGTTTGCGCTCGGTGGCGTAGCTCAGAAACGTGGGGATTTCGGTCCCTCCCGCAGGAATGCAGCCAAACGGCGCGCCAATGGCGGTGCCGCGCAACCACGCCGGAATGGAGCGGCGCCAGTCTTCGCGCGTCATGGTCACGCGGCTCATCTTGTTTTCCGACTCCACCACCTTGCCTTCAAACAGCACCGCGTGCAAAGCCTCGGCCACCGCAAACAGGCCCACCGCCACCAGCACGATTTCAATGCCGTCAAGCAGCTCCGGTACGTTGCCGGTGTAGCGCGCCTGGCCCGAAATCTGGTCCATGCCCACCAGCCCCGCGGCCAGCCCGACAAACAGCGCCGTAAGGCCGCGCACCGTGCTCTGCCCCAGCACCGCGCTCACGGTGGTGAGTGCCAGCAGCATCAGGCAAAAGTATTCGGGCGGCCCGAGCTTGACCGCCAGATCCGCCACCACCGGCGCAAACAGGGTCACCAGCACGGTTGCAATCGTGCCCGCCAGAAACGAGCCGATGGCCGAGGTTGCCAGCGCGGCCCCCGCGCGGCCGTTCTTGGCCATCTTGTTGCCCTCCATCGCAGTCACCATGCTGGCGGTTTCGCCCGGGGTATTGAGCAGGATCGACGTGGTGGAGCCACCGTACATGGCACCGTAGTAAATGCCGGCAAAGAAGATCATCGACGCGGTGGCGTCAACCTTGGCCGTAATCGGCAGCAGCATGGCCACCGCCGTGGCCGGCCCGATGCCCGGCAACACACCCACCGCCGTACCCAAGGCGCAGCCCACAAACGCCCACATCAGGTTCACGGGTGTGCCCGCAGTGGCAAAGCCCTGCAATAGCTGGTGCCAGATATCCATTGACCTAGACCCGGCAGTTGGACGTGCCCGAGTGGGCTGGCGGCTCAATCGGGCGCGTAGCGCGCTCACCCAAACGGTGAGTTGCTTCGTGGTCAAAAATACTTGTTAGCACGGGTGTCTCCTGCGGAAATGAAGCGGTCAAGTGCCGGATCTAGGTTAAATCCAACCTGTCTGTGTGATACCCGGCAAACTGATGGCCAGAAAGCGGGTGAACATCCAATACACGGGTGCCGAAATCAGCAGCCCGATCACCGCGTCCACCAACCAACTCTGCACACCAGCGTCGGCGTGTGCCTGCGCATTGCGCAAGCCCCGGGCCGCCATCACAAAGCACAGCGTGCAACTAAAAATAAAGCCGATGGTGGTGATCAACGCGGCGTTGAGCAGCAACCCGGTGGACATCCAGACAAAGCCCGACCAATACGGCTTCTCGTCCCCGACGGGCTCCTCCATGTCACGAAAGCCGCCGCTTTGCGCCTCGTACAGAAGAAAGCCGCCGCACAGCAACAAAGCGCCCGCCACCACCCACGGCAGAAAGTTGGGCCCGACACCACCGTACCCGGCCTCGGAAGAAATGCCCGCAGCGCCCGCGCCCAGACCGAGCGCCAGCAACACCACGCCAGCGCCAACAAGGGTTTGCAGGCGCTGCCCCGTTGCCAGGGTCATGACAACATGCCCGCCAGGTGCATGATGCCGCGCAGGCTGGCAAACTCGTTGTCCACAAAGTCGTCAAAGGCCTTGCCCGTGAGCAACGCCGGTGTCCAGTCGTTCTTCTCCAGCGACTCGGCCCATGACTTGGACTTGGTGGCCTTGACCACCAGTTCGGTCAGCGTCGCGCGCTGCGCAGCCGTGATGCCGGGTGCACCGTATACCGCGCGCCAGTTGCCCAGGGTCACGTCGTAGCCCAGTTCCTTGAGCGTGGGGGTATTGTTGCCTGGCAGCCGCTTGTCCGAAGTCACGCCAATGGCGCGCATCTTGCCAGCCTTGATGTACTCCATCATTTCGCTGATACCACCGCCACCCACCGTCACATTGCCACCCAGAATGGCGGCCGTGGCCTCGCCTCCGCCCCGGAACGCAACGTAGTTGACCTTTTTGGGATCGACACCCACCTTGGTTGCCAGCATGGACGCGCAAATGTGCTCGGTGGAACCGCGAGAACCACCGCCCCATTTGACGCTGCCCGGGTCCTTTTGCATCTGTGCCACCACGTCCTTCATGGTTTTCAAGGGAGAGTCTGCCGGCACCACAAAGATGTTGTATTCACTGGTGATGCGGGCAATCGGCGTGGCTCGGTCGAGCGAAATCTGGGGTTTTCCGGTAATGATGCCGCCGAGCATGACGGCGCCCGACATCATGATGGCATTGGGGTCGCCCTTGGCTGCGTTGACAAACTGGGCCAGCCCGATCACCCCGGCCGCACCGCCCTTGTTTTCGTACTGCACGGTGTCGGCGGCCTTGGATTCGATCAGGGCCGCGCCCAGTGCACGGCCGGTAGTATCCCAGCCGCCGCCCGGGTTGGCGGGAATCATCATCTTGAGGTTGGCACCAGCGCGCGCGCTCAATGGGAAACTGCCCGCCACAGCCAGCGCAGCCATGGACTTCAAAAACATATCGCGACGCATGAAACTCTCCTCAAGTTGGAACCCCTCTATGATGCGTTGTCTTGCGACTAACCTGTGGCCCCGGCATCTAGGTAGAAACACCAAGAGGGCCACAACCAACACACCACGTTGCCAGGATGGCGTTACAGTGCCACTCTGGCTTGCATAAATATTTTCGCCCGCTATGGTAACCAAGAACCCCGTTGCACCGGCTGAGCCTGCGCCCAGCGAGGACCGGTACGTCCCCGGCGACCCCATCCCCGTGGGCGACGCGACCGAGGCCGACAGTGACTCTACCTGGGCGCTGTTCTCTGGCGTCGTACAAGTTCCAGCCCCCAAGCCGGCACCGCAACCTGAGCTTGAGCCCGAGTTTGCCAAAACCCTTCGCAGTCCTCTCTAACCGCGGCTAACACCTATGCAGCCGCCCCAGTCAGCAAACCGCTGATGGACTGCGGGATGCGACAGGGCCGCAGCGTTGCTGCATCCACACAACCCACCCGCACCTGGCCCTGCGCCAGCAAAGTCTCACCGCGCCAGGCCTGTTGCTCCAGTTCCAGACTGGCTTTGCCATGCGCCACCAGCCTGACGCTCACCATCACCAGATCGTCCAGCCTGGCTGGCACCAGATAGCGCATCTGCACCTGCGCCACCACAAACAGGCAGTTCTCCTGTGCCTGCAAGGCGCGCTGCTCGACGCCCAGCCTGCGCAGCCACTCGGTACGCGCGCGCTCAAAAAACTTCAGGTAGTTGGCGTAGTAGACGACGCCACCGGCGTCGGTGTCTTCCCAGTAGACACGCACGGGAAACGGGTTGCAGAGTTCGGGCATGGGGTTCATTCAATCGTTGACGCCCGATTATTCACAACTCTGCCCACCGGCAAGCACAAGCGGGCATTGCGCCGCTCTGGTAGCCTACGGGCTTCGCAGTTCGAGAACACTTATGACCCTATCCACTTGGTGGCTGTTTATTGTGATGACCTTTGTGGTGTCGGCCACGCCTGGGCCCAACATGCTGCTGGTGATGAGCAGCAGTGCGCGCCACGGAGTGCGCCCGGCGGTGGTCACCATGGCCGGGTGCATGACCGCGCTGCTGGCGATGATGAGCATCTCGGCCGCCGGGTTGGGTGCCTTGCTGCACACCTTTCCGGCAGTGTTTGACGCACTGCGCCTGGCCGGTGCTGCTTATCTCGCCTACCTGGGCATCAAGTGCTGGCGCGCGCCGGTGCACGACCAGCCAGCCGACGCCGCGACCGACAGCGGCGCCCCCAACCGTACCTTCACAAACAACGCCGCGCTCTACCGCCAAGGCTTTCTGGTGGCCGCCAGCAACCCCAAGGCGATCTTGTTTGCCGCTGCCTTCTTTCCCCAGTTCATCAACCCCAATTCGGCCCAGGTGCCGCAGTTCCTCATTCTGCTGGCGACGTTTACGGTGATCGAAGTCAGTTGGTATTTCGCCTACGCACTCAGCGGAAATCGCCTCTCCGTATACTTGCGCCGCGCATCCGTGATGCGTGCCTTCAACCGCACCACCGGCGGCATCTTTATCGGATTTGCCGCCCTGATGGCGACGGTGCGCGAATAACGCTTTTTTGAAAGATTGCCATGACCACTTACCCCCTCACCGCCCTGGTCACTCTGCTGATTGGCATGCTGATGCTGGCCAGCGGCATCCACGTGGGCCGTAGCCGCGTGCGCTACGGCATCAAGGCGCCGGCCATCAGCGGCAACGAGTTGTTTGAGCGCGCCTACCGCATCCAGATGAACACCCTGGAAAACGCAGCCATGGTGCTGCCCACCCTGTGGATCAACGCCGCCTTCATCAGCGACCGGGGCGCGGCAGCCCTGGGCGCGGTCTGGTTGGCGGCGCGCATCTGGTACGCGCTTGCCTACCAGAAGGAACCGGCCAAGCGCGGTCCGGCCTTTGGCCTGTCGATGACGGCGTTTGCCCTGCTCTGGCTGGCCGCGCTGTTCGGTGTTGTGCGCATCATGCTGCACAGCTAAAGCGCCGCTGCGCGCAGCCCATCCGTGGGGCGCGGGCTTTGCGTGTCCAGCCGGAACCCGGAGTTGTTGCGGCACACGCTACGGCGCCCCGCGCCCATGGGCATTT
>CAIPBW010000233.1 GCA_903863395.1 uncultured beta proteobacterium | reverse complement strand
GCGACAACGTCTCGATCACGGTCAAGTTGATCAACCCGATCGCCATGGAAGAAGGCCTGCGTTTCGCGATCCGCGAAGGTGGCCGTACCGTTGGCGCCGGTGTGGTTGCCAAGATTCTGGAATAAGGATTCGCTACAGGGGTATAGCTCAATTGGCAGAGCGTCGGTCTCCAAAACCGAAGGTTGTAGGTTCGATTCCTACTGCCCCTGCCATCCGGTTGGAGTGAAACCGGTGGCGATGAGGCCCGCTACAGCGTAGCGGGCTTGCGCGTCTTGAGACCCTTGGAACTTTTTGATACTGAATACGAATTGCTAAATATGGCCACGACTCAAGTTGAAACCGTCAGTACCGGCTCGGACAAAGCCAAGTTGGCCGCATCCGGTGCCCTGGTGGTGGCTGCGCTGGCCGCGTTTTACCTGCTGGGCAAGCAAGGCCAGTTGGTGCAGTGGGCGGTGTTGCTGCTTGGCCTGGCTGCGGCGGTGGTTGTTTTCTTTACTTCCGAGACGGGGCGCCAACTGGCTGCCTTCGGGCATGATGCCTGGCGCGAAGTCAAGAAGGTGGTGTGGCCCGCGCGCAAGGAAGCCATGCAGATGACGGCCTATGTGTTTGGCTTTGTGCTGATCATGGCGATGTTCCTGTGGCTCACTGACAAGACGCTGGAATGGGTTCTTTACGATTTGATTCTGGGCTGGAAAAAATAATGACCGACGTCGAAACAACCCCTTTGGCAGAAGTCGTGGCGGCCGCGCCGGCCAACCCCGATTTGCGCTGGTACGTGGTGCATGCCTATTCGGGCATGGAGAAGGCGGTTGAGCGCAATATCCGTGAGCGTATTGTGCGCACCGGCATGCAAGACAAGTTCGGCCGTATTCTGGTGCCGATGGAAGAGGTGGTTGAGGTCAAGAATGGCCAAAAGAGGACTACCGAGCGCAAGTTTTTCCCGGGCTATGTGCTCGTGGAAATGATCATGGATGACGACACCTGGCACTTGGTCAAGCACACCAACAAGGTGACTGGCTTTGTCGGCGGCGCCAAGACCCGGCCTTCGCCGATCTCGGAAGCCGAGGTCATCAAGATCGTCAACCAGATGCAAGAAGGCACCGAAAAGCCGCGCCACAAAGTCGAATTTGTGGTGGGCGAGTATGTGCGCGTCAAGGACGGCCCGTTCACCGACTTCAACGGCTCGGTGGAGGATGTGAACTACGAGAAGAGCAAAGTGCGCGTCTCGGTCACCATCTTCGGCCGCTCGACACCGGTGGAACTGGAGTTTTCTCAAATCGAGAAAACCTGAAGATTTGCGGGGCAGGGCACACGCGCAGCGTTGTGCTCAGGCTTCCTAGAGAAATTGTGGTTCGCATTTTCCGACTCGATGCGAACGCCAGAGAAGAGTCGTTTACCCCGGGGAGCCGCGGTCTGAATGGTTCAGAACCAAGGCGCTATCACCCGTAAGGAGAAATCATGGCGAAAAAAATCGTCGGTTTTATCAAGCTGCAAGTGCCAGCTGGAAAAGCCAACCCATCCCCCCCGATTGGCCCGGCTCTGGGCCAGCGCGGCCTCAACATCATGGAATTCTGCAAGGCGTTCAACGCCCAGACCCAAGGTGTCGAGCCCGGACTGCCCCTGCCCGTGGTGATTACGGCGTTTGCCGACAAGAGTTTTACCTTCATCATCAAGACGCCACCCGCAACGGTGCTGATCAAGAAGGCGATCAAGCTCGACAAGGGCTCTGCCCGTCCACACATGGACAAGGTTGGCAAGATCACCCGCGCCCAATTGGAAGAAATCGCCAAGACCAAGATGAAAGACATGACTGCTGCCGATCTGGACGCCGCAGTTCGTACCATCGCCGGCTCTGCCCGCTCGATGGGCGTGAATGTGGAGGGCGTATAAATGTCCAAGCTCACTAAAAAGCAAAAGACCCAAGTCGGCAAGATCGACAGCGGCAAGCTCTATCCTTTGAGCGATGCGCTCGGCCTGGTCAAGCAGTTTGCTACTGCCAAGTTCGACGAGTCGATCGACGTGGCTGTGCAACTTGGCATTGACGCCAAGAAGTCGGACCAAGTGGTGCGCGGCGCCGTGGTGCTGCCCAATGGAACCGGCAAGACCAAGCGTGTGGCCGTGTTTGCCCAAGGTGCCAAGGCAGAAGAAGCCCGGGCCGCTGGCGCTGACATCGTCGGTATGGACGACCTGGCCGCCATGGTCAAGGCCGGTGACATGCCGTTTGACGTGGTGATTGCCGCGCCTGACGCCATGCGCGTTGTGGGAACTTTGGGCCAGATCCTGGGTCCACGTGGTTTGATGCCCAACCCCAAGGTGGGAACGGTTACGCCCGACGTGGCAACGGCTGTGAAGAACGCCAAGGCCGGTCAGGTGCAGTTCCGTGTCGACAAGGCCGGCATTGTGCATTCGACCATTGGCCGCCGCTCGTTTGAGCCAGCCCAGTTGCAAGGCAACCTGGCTGCGTTGGTGGACGCCTTGAACAAGGCCAAGCCCGCTGCCAGCAAGGGTGTGTATTTGCGCAAGGTTGCGGTGTCGTCGACGATGGGCGTGGGGGTTCGTGTGGACCTCCAGACCATCACGGCGTGAATGTGAGAATTTGAGCGGCCGGTAACGGCTGCTCAATGTGGTGGGCTGGCGTTGTTTTCGGACATCGCCGGGCCATCCAAGACCGTTGGCGTGCAGGCGACTGCACTTAATTCTTGAATCCGAGGGCTTGCCCGACGAATCAGGCCAACGCAGATGGCGATCCCGCTGCAAATGGAATGCAAGTTCTGTCAACAGTTGGTCGCTGCAATGTGGAGCTTCAAGGGGCAACCGTCCCGCGAGGCAATTAAAAGGAGTAGACCTTGAGTCTGAATCGCAGTGAGAAAGAAGCGGTCATACAGGATGTGACCGGCCTCGCCGCTAAAGCTCAAACGCTCGTGATCGCGGAGTACCGTGGCATCACGGTCGCCGACATGACCAAATTGCGCACTGCTGCGCGTAGCAATGGTGTCAGCCTGAGTGTGTTGAAAAACACCCTGGCCCGCCGTGCTGTCGCTGGCACTGGCTTTGAGGTGGTGTCCGACCAGATGACCGGTCCCCTGATCTATGGCTTTTCTGAAGATGCAGTAGCCGCCGCCAAGGTGGTTGCCGAGTTCGCGAAAACCAACGAAAAGTTGGTGATCCGTGCTGGTGCATACGGTGGAAAAGTCCTGGACGTCAACGGCGTAAAACAACTCGCAAGCATTCCTTCCAAGGAAGTGTTGCTGGCGCAGTTGCTGGGCTTGATGCAGTCCCCCATTTCCCGTACAGCACGCGTGCTGGCGGCATTGGCGGAACAGCGTGGCGGTGGTGCAGAAGCGCCCGCCGAAGAGGCCGTCGCAGCGTAATGCTGACGACCGCGTGGTAACAAGAGTGAAACATTGCGGGACAGTTCAAAGCGAAACGCAACGCTGTCCCCG
>CAIPBW010000232.1 GCA_903863395.1 uncultured beta proteobacterium | reverse complement strand
TTGCCACAAACACAACTGCTTGAGCTACCCGACTGCGGCCACTCGCCGCACCGGGACCAGCCCGATCGGCTGATAAGCGCAGTCACCGACTTTTTGAACCACCATCACACCAAAGGAGACACACCATGAAACTTGTTCGTATCAGCCTGCTAGTTGCCTGTGCATTGGCCGCGCCCCTGGCCATGGGCCAAAACACCGCCAAGATCAAGATCGGGTTGATGTTGCCCTACACCGGTACCTACGCCGCGCTGGGCAACGCCATTGAAAACGGCTTTCGCCTGTACGTGGAAGAAAAGGGCGGCAAGATCGCCGGGCGCGAAGTCGAATACGTAAAGGTCGATGATGAATCCGACCCGTCCAAGGCGACCGACAACGTCAACAAACTGGTCAAGCGCGACAACGTGGACGTGCTGGTCGGCACCGTGCACTCGGGCGTTGCCATGGCCATGGCCAAGGTAGCCAAGGACACCGGCACCTTGCTGATCATCCCCAATGCGGGTGCTGACGCGGTGACCGGCCCGATGTGCGCGCCCAACATCTTCCGCAGTTCGTTCTCCAGCTACCAACCGGCCTACGCCATGGGCGAAGTTGCCGCCAAGAAGGGCGGCAAGAAGGCCGTCACCATCACCCACAAGTACGCTGCAGGCGATGAGTCGGTGCGCGCGTTCCGCGAAGCGTTTGAAAAGAATGGCGGCCAGGTCATCAAGGACCTGAACCTGCCATTCCCCAGCGTGGAATACCAGGCTCTGTTGACGGAGATCGCTTCGCTCAAACCCGATCTGGTCTACACCTTTTTTGCCGGTGGCGCTGCGGTGAAGTTTGTCAAGGACTACGCCGCTGCCGGGCTGAAGAAAAGCATTCCGCTGTATGGCGCAGGCTTTCTGACCGACGGCACGCTGGATGCGCAAGGCGCGGACGCCGAAGGGCTGTTCACCACGCTGCACTATGCCGACAGCCTGGGCACGCCGCGTGACAACAGCTTCCGCCTGGCTTATGCCAAGACCTACAAGCTGCAACCCGACGTGTATGCCGTGCAGGGTTACGACGCGGCGCAGATCCTGGGTATCGGTGCAACAGCGGTCAAGGGTGACTTGAGCAAGAAGGCCGAGTTCGCCACCGCCGTGGAAGCGGCCAAGATCGACAGCCCGCGCGGTGTGTTCACCCTGTCCAAGGCACACAACCCGGTGCAGGACATTTATCTGCGCCAAGTGGTTGGCAAGGAAAACAAAGTCATGGGCGTGGCCATCAAAGCGCTGGCTGATCCGGCGCGCGGCTGCCGCATGTAAGACAGCTATCGGACCTGCCGCGCCATGGACTTGACCACCTTTTTGATCCAGTGCCTCAACGCACTGCAATACGGGCTGCTGCTGTTTCTGGTGGCGTCCGGCTTGACCCTGATCTTCGGCATCATGGGGGTGATCAACCTGGCGCACGGCAGCTTTTACATGATCGGAGCCTACATGGCGTATGCCTTGGCACCGATTGTCTCAAGCACCTTTGGCGGCGGGTTCTTTGCCGTCCTGGGTGTGGGCCTGGTGCTGGCCGTGCTGCTGGGCTATGTGCTGGAGTGGGCGTTTTTCAGCTTTCTGTACCAGCGCGAACACCTGCAGCAGGTGCTCATGACCTATGGCCTGATTCTGGTGTTTGAGGAACTGCGCAGCCTGCTGGTGGGCGACGATGTGCACGGTGTGTCGCCGCCGGAAATTCTCGCGGGCACTTTTCCTTTGAGTGACCTGATGACGTATCCGGTGTACCGCTTGTTCATTTCGGCGGTGTGCCTGTTGCTGGCGCTGGGCATGTACCTGGTGTTCTCGCGCACCCGGCTGGGCATGATGATCCGCGCGGGCAGCACCAACCGCGAGATGGTGCAGTCGCTGGGCATCGACATCAAGTTTTTGTACCGCGTGGTGTTTGCTGCCGGGGTGGCGGTGGCGGTGTTTGCCGGGATGATTGCCGCGCCGGTTTCGTCGGTGTACCCGGGCATGGGCAGCTCGGTGCTGATCATCTGCTTTGTGGTGGTGGTGATCGGTGGCATTGGCTCAATCCGGGGTGCGCTGCTGGCGGCGCTGCTGATTGGTGTGGTTGATACCTTTGGCAAGGTGTTGCTGCCGCAGGCTTCAGGCGTTCTGGTGTACGTGCTGATGGCTTTGATTTTGCTGTGGCGGCCCAACGGCCTGTTCAAGGCCGGTTAATGGAACGGCACACCGTATGAAACTGGGTAAATTTCTTTTTGTGTTTTTGGCCTTTGCGGCACTGGCGGTCTATCCGCTGGTGGCGGGCACCTACGGCATCGACCTGGTCACCAAGGTCATGATCATGGCCTTGTTTGCGCTCAGTCTCGAATTGCTGGTGGGCGCAACCGGGCTGGTGTGCTTTGGTCAATCGGCGTTCCTGGGCATTGGGGCCTACGCTGCGGTGTTGTTGAGCCCGCAGGACAGCAGCGCGTCGGTGCTTTGGCTGCTGCCGGTGTGCGTGATCGCCGCTGCGGCGTATGCGGCGCTGGTGGGGGCGCTGTCGCTGCGCACCAGTGGCGTGTACTTCATCATGGTGACGCTGGCGTTTGCCCAAATGGCCTACTACGTGGCGCACGACACGCCCCTGGGTGGCGGCACCGACGGCATCTACATGCTGACCAAGCCGGTGCTCGGCAGCGTGCTCGACCTGGACAAGCCGCTCACCTTATACGGCTTTACGCTGGCCTGTCTGGCAGGCATTTTCGGGGCCATGGCGCTGATGCTGCGCTCGCGCTTCGGGCGTGCGCTGGCGGGCATCCGGGTCAACGAGCAGCGCATGCGTGCTACTGGTTTTTCCACCTTCGGCTACAAGTGGGCGGCGTTTGTGATCTCGGGCGGCATTGCGGGGCTGGCGGGGTTTTTGTTCGCTGTGAAGGACGGGGTGGTGAATCCTGAGTTGATCAGTTGGCACGTCTCGGGGGAGGTACTGATCATGATCATTCTGGGTGGACTGGGACACTTGCGCGGCGCCTTGCTGGGGGCTTTCGCGTTTGCGCTTTTGCAGGAGTTTTTCCGCTCGGAAGCGATCTTTGGCGAGTTTTCCAAGCACTGGCATCTGGGCCTGGGGTTGACCATCATTGCCTGCGTGGCACTGCTGCCGCGCGGGTTGGTCGGGATTCCCCAGCAGTTGGTGACGCGCCTGATGGGGCGCAACCAACGTATCGGCGCTGCACCCGTTGGAGGGCAGCATGCAGGGCGGTGAAACGCTGTTGCGCGCACAGGGCATTACGCGCCGCTGGGGTGGCTTGGTGGCCGTGGACAACGTATCGCTGGACCTGGAGCGCGACATGGTGCATGCCGTGATCGGCACCAACGGCGCGGGCAAATCGACCCTGATCAATATGCTCTCGGGCGAAATCCCACCGTCGAGTGGCCGGGTGGAATTGCATGGGCGGGACGTGACCCATTGGTCGC
>CAIPBW010000231.1 GCA_903863395.1 uncultured beta proteobacterium | reverse complement strand
GTTCCAGCGTTCCAGAATCGGTGTGGGCACCTTGGACGAGGCCACAAACGCGTACCAGTTGGTGGCGCTAAAGCCGGGGTAGCCGGACTCGGCGATGGTGGGCACTTTGGGCAGGGCGCGCAACCGCTCGGGGCCGGTGCTGGCCAGAGGGATCAGCTTGCCGGTGTCGATGTGGGCTTGCGAGGTGGAGTAGGTCGAGTAGTACGCCGCCACACGCCCGCCGAGCAGGTCTTGCAGTGCTGGAGCGCCACCCTTGTAGGGGATGTGCAGGGTGTCGATCTTGGCCATGTCGTTAAGCATTTCACCGGCCAGGTGCGCGGCCGACCCCGGCCCGGTGGAGGCAAAGTCGAGCTTGCCCGGATTCTTCTTGGCGTAGGCAATGAACTCGGCAAAGGTCTTGATGCCAGTGCCTGCGTGCACCACCAGCACGTTGGGAAAGTTCATGCCCATGGTCAGCGGTGCGAGGTCTTTCACCGGATCGTAGGGCAGCTTCATCAAGTGCGGCGCAATCGTCAGCGGGCCAACCGACCCCAACAGGATCACGCTGCCATCGGTGGGCCCGGTGGCAGCGTACTGGTGCGCGATGTTGCCCCCGGCACCTGCGCGGTTGTCCACCATCACCGTGGCACCGATGTTCTCGCCAAGCTTTCTGGCAATGATGCGCGCGCCCGTATCGGCAGCACCCCCGGCGGCAAACCCGACCACCATGGTGATGGTCTTCTTTGGCGGGAACTCCTGCGCCGCCGCGCTCAGGCTGACTGCCGCGAGCAGCAGGGCTGCAAACCGTTGGACGAACTGGTGCTTGTGCATGCTGGTCTCCATCTTTCAGGCCGATTGAACCACATCCCGCGCAGCTAGAACCGGGGCAGATCCGGGTGGCTCAGGCGGCCGCCGCGCACCAGCATCTTGCCGTATTCGGCGCAGCGGTTGGAGGTGGGGATCACCTTGCCGGGGTTGAGCAGGCCCTGGGGGTCGAACGCCAGTTTCAGCGCCATCATCTGGGCGTTTTCCTCGGCCGAAAACTGTACGCACATGCTGTTGAGCTTTTCGATGCCCACGCCATGCTCGCCGGTCACGGTGCCGCCCATGGCAACGCTGGTTTCCAGAATGTCGGCACCAAACAACTCGCAGCGGCGCAGCTGATCGGGGTCGTTGGCATCAAACAGGATCAGCGGGTGCAGGTTGCCGTCCCCGGCGTGGAACACGTTGGCGCAGCGCAACTGGTACTTCTTCTCCATCTCGGCAATGGCCAGCAGGATGTCGGCCAGGCGCTTGCGCGGAATGGTCGAGTCCATGCACATGTAGTCGGGGCTGATGCGCCCGGAGGCGGGGAAGGCGTTCTTGCGCCCGCTCCAGAACTTCAGCCGCTCGGCCTCGTCGCGGCTGATGGCGATGGCGGTGGCACCGTGGCGGCGCAGCACGTCGCTCATGCGGCCAATCTCTTCTTCCACTTCTTCGGGCGTGCCGTCGCTCTCGCACAGCAAAATAGCTTCGGCGCTGAGGTCGTAACCGGCGTGCACGTAGTCTTCCACCGCAGCGGTCATGGGCTTGTCCATCATCTCCAGTCCGGCCGGAATGATGCCCGCGGCAATCACCCCCGCCACCGCGTCACCGGCCTTGCGGATGTCGTCAAAGCTGGCCATGATGCAGCGCGCAAGCTGCGGCTTGGGCACCAGCTTCACCGTTACTTCGGTAATCACCGCGAGCATGCCTTCGCTGCCGACCACGGCGCTGAGCAGGTCGTAGCCAGGGGCGTCGAGCGCGTCTGCGCCAAACTCCACCGGCTCGCCCTCCATGCTGAAGCCGCGCACCTTGAGCACGTTGTGCAGCGTTAATCCGTACTTGAGGCAGTGCACGCCGCCTGAGTTTTCGGCCACGTTGCCGCCGATGGTGCAGGCGATCTGGCTCGACGGGTCGGGCGCGTAGTACAGGCCCAGCGGCGCGGCCGCTTCGCTAATGGCCAGGTTGCGCACGCCGCACTGCACCACGGCCGTGCGGCTGCGCGCGTCGATGCGCACGATCTGGTTGAACTTGGCCAGCGACAGCGTCACCCCCATGGTGTGCGGCATGGCCCCACCGGAGAGGCCCGTACCGGCGCCACGCGCCACCACCGGCACGTTGAGGCGGTGGCAGGTGCGCAAGATCGCCGCCACCTGGGGCTCGGTTTCGGGCAGCGCCACCACCAGCGGACGGGCGCGGTAGGCGCTCAGGCCATCGCACTCGTAAGGCGTGGTGTCTTCGGTCTGGTAGAGCAGGGCGTGCTTGGGCACAAATTCTTCCAACGCGCGTACCACCTGCATTTGCAGTTGGGCTTTTTGTTGCGCGTTGATCGGGGCGGCAGAAGCAGTGGGGTTCATGGCGGGGGTTTCCTCAACCCCCCAACTATAATTCGCGGCCCCTTGCCCTGACTGCCGTGCGCGTTTGCGCACGCTCTTTTTTCTGGAAGCCGCCATGTCCGATGCCCTCGCGGTTTTGCCGCAATACCTGCTGCCCAAGAAGGCCTTGACCCTGCTGGCGGGCAAGCTGGCGGCAGCGCACGGCGGCGCGCTCACCACCGCGCTGATCCGCTGGTTTGTCGGGCGCTATGGCGTCAACATGGCCGAGGCGGCCAACCCGGACATTGCGAGCTACGCCACCTTCAACGACTTCTTTACCCGGCCGCTGCGCGCAGGTGCGCGCCCTCTGGTCGATGCGCCCTTTGTCTGCCCGGTCGATGGAGCCATCAGCCAGTTCGGGCCGATTGCCAAGGACCAGATTTTCCAGGCCAAGGGCCACCACTACAGCACCACGGCGCTGCTGGCGGGCGACGCGGCGCTGGCGGCGCAGTTTGACGACGGCGCGTTTGCCACGCTGTACCTGAGTCCGCGCGACTACCACCGCATCCACATGCCGTGCGACGGGGTGCTGCGGCGCATGGTGTACGTGCCGGGCGACTTGTTTTCGGTCAACCCCACCACGGCGCGCGGCGTGCCGGGGCTGTTTGCGCGCAACGAGCGCGTGGTCTGCGTGTTCGACTCGGCGCGCGGAGCGTTTGTGCTGACCCTGGTGGGTGCCACCATCGTTGGCAGCATGGCCACGGTCTGGCACGGCCAGGTCAATCCGCCACGCAGCGCGGACGTGCGCTCCTGGTCCTACGACGACAACGCGCCAGCCCTCGCACGCGGTGCCGAAATGGGGCGCTTTCTGCTGGGCTCCACCGTGGTGATGCTGTTTCCCAAAGGCGTGCTGCAGTTCATCCCCCAGTGGCAGCCGGGGCGCGCGATCCGCATGGGCGAAGCCATGGCCGAGGCGGCGTCGGCACGCTGATATGCGTCGCCCCTACGGGCTTATGGGGTACGCGGTTTGGTTTTTGCCTTGACCGCCTTCGGTTTTGGCGCAGGCCGTGGCGGCAGGGCCAGTGCCGTGGTGCGTACCAGCAGGCACAGGGCCTGGGCGTCGTCCCAGGCGTCGGCATCCAGGCGCAGATGCGGCCGGGCACCGGGGTAGGGCGCACCTTCGCGCACTTCGCTGATCAAGGCGCGGCCTTGCGCCGTGGGCTTCAGGAACAGCAGGTCGTCACACACCAGCCCGACCGGCGTGCCGTCGTAGTACAGGCAGTACTCGCCAAACATCTTGCGCGCCGACACCGGGCCGGCCCGGCGCAACTGGTCGAGCAGGTAGTCCATGGTGGCAGAACGGGTGGGCATGGGCGTACTCTAGCATTGCCCAATTGGGGCGTGGCTGTCAGAATCTCTGCCCATGAACACCCAACACCTGCTTGTCAGCACCGCTGGCACCATCACCACGCTGACCTTGAACCGCCCCGAAAAGCGCAACGCGCTCTCGCTACCCCTGATGCTCGAACTCACCGACGCCCTGCACGCCGTGGCGGCGAGCGATGCGCGCGGCGTGATTCTGGCGGCCAACGGCCCGGTATTTAGCGCCGGCCACAACTTTGCCGACATGGCCGGTGCCACCGAGGCGCAGGCGCTGGAGCTGTTTCGGGTCTGCACCGCGATGATGGATGCGCTGCAGTCGCTGCCCCAGCCGGTGGTGGCCAAGGTGCACGCCCTGGCCACGGCGGCGGGCTGCCAGTTGGTCGCCAGTTGCGACCTGGCCGTGGCTGCCGATACGGCCGGCTTTGCCATCCCCGGCGGCAAGGGCGGGCTGTTTTGCCACACGCCGCTGGTGGCGATTGCGCGCAACATCGGACGCAAGCGTGCGCTGGAGATGGCGCTCACCGGCGACGTGATCGACGCCGCCACCGCCGCGCAATGGGGCTTGATCAACGCCTGCGTTCCCCTCGACCAGTTGGACGCCACCACGCTCGACCTGATAGCGCGCGCCAGCCGTGGCAGCGCCTTGTCCAAGCAACTCGGCAAGCAGGGCTTCTACCGCCAGGTAGGCTTGGAGCAGGACGACGCCTACGCCAGCGCCGTAGCCCTGATGGCCAGCGCCGCCATGACCCCCGACGCCCAGGAAGGCATGCAAGCCTTCCTGCAAAAGCGCCACGCGCACTACACGCAGAAGGCGGTAATCCGGGATTCGGCAGCAGACTGAAGTGACATGGATCGCCACGGCCTTCGGCCTCGCGATGACGGCGTGAGGGAAAGGCTGTCACTGCGAGGAGCGAAGCGACGCGGCAGTCCATGCATGCAGAAGTCATGGATTGCCGCGCTTCGCTCGCAATGACGGATACCAAAGTCATGGATCGCCACGGCCTTCGGCCTCGCGATGACGAGGGGGCTCGGCCTCGCGATGACGAAGAAATAACAGGGAACGCCAGCCACTTCCACAGTGGGAGCTTGCCCGTGGGAGATTGGGGGCAAATGATTCGCCGCCGGGCCGCCCCAAGGCGAATTGCGC
>CAIPBW010000230.1 GCA_903863395.1 uncultured beta proteobacterium | reverse complement strand
GCGCAACCGGGCGACCTCAGCGCCGAGATGGAGCAACTTTTGCGCTGGGCTTCTTGGGTGCTGACGTTGCCGGTGATCCTGTTTTCCTGCGGACCGTTTTTCAGAAATGCGCTGCGCGACGTGGTGCAGATGCGCATCAGCATGGACCTGCCGGTGGCGCTGGGCATGTTCATCACGTTCTGCGTCAGCACGGCCGGGACCTTCAGCCCCCAGGGGTTGTTCGGCCGCGAGGTTTTTTTTGATTCGCTGACCATGTTCGTCTTCTTCCTGCTCACCGGGCGCTGGCTCGAATTGCGCCTGCGCGACCGCACCGCCGGAGCGCTGGAAGCCTTGATGAACCGTCTACCCGACAGCGTGGAGCGACTGCGTAGTGATGGCAGTGTCGAGCGCGTGGCGGCGCGCAGACTTGCGGTGGGCGACTTGGTGCGGGTCTATCCGGGCGAAACCTTTGTTGCCGACGGGGTGGTGGAAGCGGGCGAGACGCGCGTGGACGAAGCGCTGCTGACCGGCGAGTCGCACCCACTGGCGCGCGGCCCGGGCGCGGAGGTGCTCTCGGGCAGCCATAACCTGAGTGGCACGGTCCAGGTGCGGGTGCAGCGCATTGGCGGCGAGACGCGTTTTGCGCAGATCGTGGCGCTGATGGAGAGTGCGTCGTCCACCAAGCCCCAGGCTGCCATGCTGGCAGACCAGTTGGCCAAGCCGTTCTTGGTGGCGGTGCTGGTTGCCGCCGCCGGTGCCTGTGCGCTGTGGTGGGCGCGTGACCCCGGTCACGCGCTGATGGTCGCGGTGGCAGTGCTGGTGGTGACCTGCCCGTGTGCCTTGTCGCTGGCCACACCAACTGCCATGCTGGCCAGTGCCGGTGCCCTGGCGCGCAACGGTGTGCTGGTGCGCAAGTTGCAGGCACTCGAAGCCCTGGCGGCGGTGGATGTGCTGGTGTTTGACAAGACCGGAACCCTGACGCGCGACGCGATGGTGCTTGGCGCGGTGCAAACCCGAGCGGGCGTGGACGGTGCGCTGGCGCTGGCGCAGGCGGACGCTTTGGCGCGGCACTCGTTGCATCCGGTTTCCAGGGCCTTGGCGGCGGCCGCCGCCGCGGCTGCGGATTCAGTCCAGGACACATGGCAGTGTGAGGCGGTCACCGAGCTTGCCGGGCAGGGTTTGCTGGGCGAGTTGCGCCCCGTGAGTCCTGGCAACAGCGCGCAGACGCGGCACTTGCGGCTGGGCTCGGCCAGCTTTTGCGCTGTGCAGGGGTACGAGGCAACCGGCTTGTGCGTGCATCTTGCCGACGAGGACGGTTGGCTGGCGACCTTTGCCCTGCAGGAAGACCTGCGCCCGGAGGTGGTGGGCGTGGTTGCCACGCTGGCAGCGGCCGGGGTCGAAGTGCGCATGATGTCGGGCGACAGCGCTCAAGCGGTGGGCGAGGTGGCGCGCATGGCGGGCATTGCGCACGCCAGGGGGGCGTGCACGCCGCAAGACAAACTGGACCTGATGCGCCAACTGCAGGCCCAGGGTCGAACCGTGGCGATGGTGGGCGACGGGCTCAACGACGGCCCGGTGCTGGCCGGTGCCAACGTGTCCTTCGCCTTTGGCCAGGCGGTTCCCTTGGCCCAGGCGCAGGCCGACTTTGTGGTGCTGGGCGGGCAGTTGACGGCGGTGGTGCAGGCGCTGGCGCTGGCACGCAAGACCATGTCGGTGGTGCGCCAGAATTTGTGGTGGGCGCTGGGGTATAACGCAGCTTGCGTGCCGCTGGCCGTGGTTGGCTGGCTGCCGGCCTGGGCTGCCGGGCTGGGCATGGCGTCAAGTTCGCTGCTGGTGGTACTTAACGCCTTGCGCCTGGCACGCAGCGATGCACAACATTCGGGAATCTGATGGACATTCTGTACTTGCTCATACCGCTCTCGGTGGTGTTGGTATTCTTTATACTCGGGGGACTATGGTGGGCGATCTACCGTGGACAATTCGACGACATTGAAGCCGAGGGCGAGAGAATCCTCAAAGATTGAAGGGTTTTTTTGGGTATTTCATCGGGAGTTTGATGCTGGTCAAACAAATGAACCGCCGACCACACGAGACTCGCCGTTAGACAATTTGAGAAGGGGTAAATATGGCATTTCCAAACCAAAGTGCGACCGTCTACAACGACACCGTTGTTCGACAGTTCGCGATCATGACTGTTGTCTGGGGGGTGGTCGGCATGCTGGTTGGCGTGATCATCGCCGCCCAGTTGGCTTGGCCGGAACTCAACCTGGGGATTCCCTGGCTAACCTACGGACGCTTGCGCCCGTTGCACACCAACGCGGTGATTTTTGCGTTCGGTGGATGCGCGCTGTTCGCCACGGTTTATTACGTGGTGCAACGCACCTGCCAGGTCCGGCTGTTCAGTGACAAACTGGCGGCTTTTACCTTTTGGGGCTGGCAACTGGTCATCCTGCTGGCGGCCATCACGCTGCCACTGGGCTACACCACCGGCAAGGAATACGCCGAACTGGAGTGGCCGATTGACATTCTGATCACCTTGATATGGGTGGCCTACGCCGTGGTGTTCTTTGGCACCGTCGGTACACGCAAGGTCAAACACATCTACGTGGCCAACTGGTTCTTTGGTGCCTTCATCATCGCCGTGGCGATTCTGCACATCGTTAATAGCGCAGAAATCCCGGCGGGCCCCATGAAATCGTACTCGGCCTACGCCGGTGTCCAGGACGCCATGGTGCAATGGTGGTATGGCCACAATGCGGTGGGCTTCTTCCTGACTGCCGCCTTCCTGGGCATGATGTACTACTTTGTGCCCAAGCAGGCCGGCCGCCCGGTGTATAGCTACCGTCTGTCCATCGTTCACTTCTGGGCGCTGATCTTCACCTACATGTGGGCCGGCCCTCACCATCTGCACTACACCGCGCTGCCGGACTGGACACAGTCGGTAGGCATGGTGTTCTCGCTGATTTTGCTGGCACCAAGCTGGGGCGGCATGATCAACGGTGTGATGACGCTGTCGGGTGCCTGGCACAAGCTGCGCGATGACCCGATCCTGCGCTTCCTGATTGTTTCGCTGTCGTTCTACGGCATGAGCACGTTCGAAGGACCGATGATGTCGATCAAGACCGTCAACGCACTGAGCCACTACACCGACTGGACCGTAGGCCACGTGCACTCTGGCGCGCTGGGCTGGGTTGGCCTGGTTTCCATGGGTTCGATGTACTACCTGATTCCGCGCCTGTTTGGCCAGAAGCAGATGTTCAGCGTCAAGGCGATTGAAGTGCACTTCTGGACCGCCACCATTGGCATCGTGATTTACATCGCCGCGATGTGGATTGCCGGCGTGATGCAGGGCCTGATGTGGCGTGCCATCAATGCCGACGGTACGTTGACTTACACCTTTGTAGAGTCGGTCAAGGCAACCTATCCGTTCTACGTACTGCGCCTGTTGGGCGGAACCTTGTATCTCAGCGGCATGATCATCATGCTCTGGAATACCTTGAAGACGGCCACGGCCGGGCGCGCGGTGGATATCACGGTTCCACCTGTTGCAGCCCACGCTTGAGAAGGACACAACCATGTCAAACAACAACACATCTTCCGGGCTGTCTCACGCAGCCATTGAGACCAACAACTTCTTGATGATCGTGCTGATCCTGCTGGTTCTGCTGGTGGGTGGGCTGGTGGAAATCGTTCCGCTGTTCTTCCAGAAGTCCACTACCGAGCCCATCAAGGGCGTACAGCCCTATACCGCACTGCAACTGGCTGGGCGCGACATCTACACCCGCGAAGGCTGCTACAACTGCCACTCGCAGATGATCCGTCCGTTCCGTGCCGAGACGCTGCGCTATGGCCACTACTCGGTGGCGGGCGAGTCGGTATACGACCACCCGTTCCAGTGGGGCAGCAAGCGCACCGGTCCGGACCTGGCGCGCGTGGGGGGCAAGTACAGCGACAACTGGCACGCCCTGCACCTGACCAATCCGCGTGATCTGGTGCCCGAGTCGAACATGCCCGCCTATCCGTGGCTAGGCAAGAACACGGTCGATGCGTCCGTGATGCCTGCCCACATGAGCGCCTTGCGCAAGGTGGGGGTTCCTTACACCGATGAGCAGATCGCCAAGTCGGTTCAAGACGTGCAGGGCAAGACTGAGCTGGAGGCTGTCATTGCCTACCTGCAAGTGCTGGGTCTGGCACTGAAATAGGCACCGGGGTACACACCATGGACATCAATACCCTTCGGTCTGTGGCCACCGTGGCCAGTTTCGTGACCTTCATCGGCATTGTGTGGTGGGCTTGGTCCAAACGGCGCGCATCCGACTTCGAGGAAGCCGCCAATCTGCCTTTTGAGCAGGATTGAACCGCAGAATAAGGAATAGAAATGAGTGACTTTACAAGCAACTTCTGGTCGATTTACGTGGCTGGCATCACGGGGGTGAGTATTCTTGCCTGCGCGATCCTGCTTTGGCTCACCGGCAAAACCCATGCCATGACCGCCAGTGACAATACCACCGGACACGTCTGGGATGAGGACCTGCGCGAGATGAACAATCCCCTGCCACGCTGGTGGGTTGGGCTGTTCATCATCACGATCGTGTTTGGTGTCGTCTATCTGACCCTGTACCCGGGTATGGGCAGCTTTGCTGGAACCGCCAAGTGGTCGCAGCAGGACCAGTATGAGCGCGAAGTGGCCAAGGGCAACGCCGAGGTGGCACCCTTGTACGCCAAGTTCTCTGCCATGGCGGTGGAAGACGTGGCGCGTGACCCGCAAGCACGTGCCATTGGTGAGCGTTTGTTCATGAACAACTGCTCGCAATGCCACGGTTCGGACGCACGCGGCTCCAAGGGCTTCCCCAACCTGACTGACGGCGACTGGCTGCACGGCGGCACACCCGACAAGATCAAGGAAACCATCACCAAGGGCCGTATCGGCAATATGCCCCCCATGGCTGCTGCCCTGGGAACGGCAGAGGACGCGAAGAACGTGGCCAACTACGTTTTGAGCCTCTCCAACAGCCCGCATGACTCTGTGCGTGCCCAGGCAGGCAAGGAAAAGTTTGCAGTGTGCGCAGCCTGCCACGGACCTGACGCCAAGGGCATGCAGGCAGTGGGCTCGGCCAACCTGACCGACAACATCTGGCTGCACGGTTTTGGCGAAGCCGCCATCCTGGCCATGATCAACAACGGCAAGGTAAACCAGATGCCTGCGCAAGGCGAGAAACTGACCGAAGGTCAGATTCACGTACTGGCCTCGTACGTCTGGGGCCTGTCCAACGCCAAATAGAGCGCCTGGGCCCAGGGTCTTTATGGCCTTGGTAGACTGACATCCGCGCCTCTTCTTCCACGGGAGAAGAGGCGTTTTATCTTCTTAGCAAGGAAATTTTGTGAGCCCAACGCAACCGACGCAATCTCAGCCCTGGTGGAAATTTGGCCACGTGTGGCTGGTGATTTCGGGACCGGCCATCGTGGTGGTGGCAAGCTTTATCACGCTGTACCTGGCAATTTCGGGCCGCGACCCGGTGCTCGACGAAGAGTACTACCGCAAGGGTGTAGAGATCAACAAGACACTGGCCGATAACCCCAGCAGCCTCGCACCAGCGACCCAGGCACGCAACCACGCGGCCACCGGCGTTGCGCCACCCAAGGCACCCTGACGGCGCTTAGTTGCAGACTTTGGCGTTGACGATGTCCTTGAGGGCATCGGTGTTGAGGATGCGCACGTGGCGCTGCTTGACTTCGACGATGCCGTCCTCGACGAAGCGCGAGAAAGTTCTGCTCACGGTCTCCAACTTCAGTCCCAAATAACTGCCGATTTCCTCGCGCGTCATGCGCAGCACCAACTCGGACTGCGAGAAACCCCTTGCATGCAGACGCTGCACCAGGTTCAATAAAAAGGCTGCCAGACGTTCCTCTGCGCGCATGCTGCCCAGCAGCAGCATGACGCCGTTTTCACGTACGATTTCGCGGCTCATGATCTTGTGCACGTGGCGCTGCAGCGCGGTGACCTCGCGCGACAATTCCTCAATCCGCTCAAACGGCATGACGCAGACTTCGGCGTCTTCGAGCGCCACCGCGTCGCAGGTGTGGTGGTCTTGCACGATGCCGTCCAGACCAATGACTTCCCCCGCCATCTGGAAACCTGTCACCTGATCGCGGCCATCTTCCGAGGCGACGCAGGTCTTGAAAAATCCGGTGCGGATGGCGTACAGGTTGGCGAACTTTTCGCCATTGCGAAATAGCGTGCTGCCGCGCTTGATTTTGCGCCGACTAGCCACCACCTCATCGATGCGGTCCAATTCGGTGGCGCTCAAGCCCAGTGGCATGCACAGTTCGCGCAGGTTGCAGTTGGAGCAGGCTACCTTGATCGTTTGCGCATTGATGCTGACGATCTTGGATCCACCTTTTCCCAGAGTCAGGGCGTGCGCATCCGGGTTTGCAGGAAGTTTGGCGTCTGGTTCAAACATGGATTCCTCTGATTCAGGTCAACCGCGAGTTTACCCACCTTCGCATCACTTGATGCAAATCAAGTGAAATTTTATGGGAATCGGGCAAAGTCGGAACGCTTAATTGGGAGTTTTCATGAATGTAGCTGTCGAGTCGGTGTCGGATGAATTGTTGCGCCGCTTTGATGTTTCGGGCCCTCGGTACACGTCCTACCCCACGGCGGATCGCTTTGTAGAGGCGTTTACCGCGACGGATTACGCCCAGGCACTGGCGCAGCGCCGCAGTGGTGCTGCGGCCCTGGCGTTGCCGTTGTCGCTCTATGTCCACATTCCTTTTTGCGAGTCGCTGTGCTATTACTGCGCCTGCAACAAGATCATTACCAAGCACCATGATCGGGCCACCTCGTACCTGCGCTACCTGGCGCGCGAGGTTGATCTGCATACCCAGATCATCGGCATGGGCCAGACCATCAGCCAGTTGCATCTGGGCGGGGGCAGCCCCACCTTTTTGAGTGACGCCGAACTTGGCGAACTCATGGATATGCTGCGGCGCAGCTTTACCTTTGCGCCCGGTGGCGAGTATTCGATTGAAATCGATCCGCGCACCATCGACATTTCCCGGCTCGACGCCATTGCCAAAATGGGCTTCAATCGCCTGAGTTTTGGCGTGCAGGACTTTGATCCGGCCGTGCAAAAGGCGGTGCACCGGATTCAGCCGGCCGAGCAGGTGTTCTCGCTGGTGGCAGCGGCACGCGAACGTGGTTTTGAGTCGGTCAATGTCGATCTGATTTACGGCCTGCCGCAGCAAAGCCCGGAATCCTTCACACGCACACTGGCACAGGTGGTGGAACTGCGCCCCGACCGGATTGCGCTCTACGCCTACGCCCATCTGCCCGAGCGCTTCAAGCCGCAGCGGCGCATCAACACGGTCGAATTGCCCAGCGGCGCGTCCAAGGTGTCAATGCTGTCGCGCTCCATCAACACCTTCCTGGCGGCAGGTTATGTCTACGTTGGCATGGACCATTTCGCCTTGCCCGAAGATGCCCTGGCCGTGGCCAAGCGCCAAGGCCGCTTGCACCGCAACTTCCAGGGCTACAGCACCCAGCCCGACTGCGACCTGATTGCGCTGGGCGTTTCTTCGATTGGCCGCATCGGCGCTACCTACAGCCAAAACGCCAAGACGCTCGAGGAATACTACGACCATCTCGACCAAGGCCACTTCCCGGTGGTGCGCGGCTTGGCTGTGTCGCACGACGATCTGGTGCGCCGCGCCGTGATCATGGCCATCATGTGCCAGGGCCACGTGCAGTTCGAGTCGATTGACCTGGCCTTTCTGGTGGATTTCAAGGCCTACTTTGCCAAGGAACTCGAAGCACTCCAGGCACTGGCAGAGCAGGGCATGGTTACCATGGACGCCACTGGTATTCAGGTCACGACGCAGGGCTGGTTCTTTGTGCGCGCCGTAGCCATGGTGTTTGACAAGCATCTCCAGACCGACCGCACACGCGCGCGCTTTTCAAAGATCCTTTAGCATCGGTTGATGCAATCCTCGCTGGCAGTTACGGCTTTTCTGATGGGTTTGGTCGGTGGGCCGCACTGCGTGGCCATGTGCGGTGCTGCCTGTGCGGGCATCGGGCGCGCCGCAGGCGCGCGCCAAAACACAGCCCTGCTGTCGTTTCAACTCGGGCGCATTGTGGGCTATTCGCTTTTGGGCGGCCTTGCTGCTGCGTCCATGCAGGGACTGGGCTGGCTGACTGTGCAAAGTGCCGCGCTGCGCCCGCTGTGGTCCATGTTCCATGTTGCAGCCACCCTGCTCGGGTTGGTGCTGCTGATCCAGGCGCGTCAACCGGTCTGGCTTGAAGGCGTGGGGCGCAAGGTCTGGGCAGCGGTGCGTGCCTGGGCACCTGGCGACGGCGGCACCGCACCAGCGGTCCTGGGCGTGCTGTGGGCGCTGCTGCCGTGCGGGTTGCTGTACTCGGCGCTGTTAGTGGCAGCGCTGGCCAACAGTGTGGTCAGCGGTGCAGCCGTAATGGCGCTGTTTGCCCTGGGCACCAGTATCACCATGACACTCGGCCCGTGGGCTTGGCTGCGCCTGCGCGGGCAGGCTGCCGCTGGGTCAGGTGCTGCACGCGGCGACTGGGGTGTACGCCTTGCCGGTGCTGCGCTGGCCGCCAGCTCCGGTTGGGCGCTGTGGATGGGCTTGATGCACAACACTGCGCCCTGGTGTGCCGTGCCTTGAGAGCGCGCCGATGGAGCTGACTACCCGCGCACCCACTGCGACCGTGGCGCTGCACCGCCTGAGCGTTGCACCCATGCTCGATTGGACGGACAGGCATTGCCGCTACTTTCACCGCCTGTTGTCGCGCCACGCCCTGCTGTACACCGAGATGGTGACCACTGGTGCGCTGATCCATGGCGACGTTGCGCGCCACTTGCAGTACAACTCCGAGGAGCATCCCGTCGCACTGCAACTCGGCGGCAGCGAGCCCGCTGACCTGGCGCAGTGCGCGCGGCTTGGGGCGCAGTGGGGGTATGACGAGATCAACCTCAATTGCGGCTGCCCCAGCGCGCGCGTCCAGCGCGGCGCGTTTGGCGCGTGCCTGATGGCCGAGCCCGAACTCGTGAGGCAGTGTGTCCTGGCCATGGTGGACGCCAGCGATGTGCCGGTTACGGTCAAGCACCGCATTGGTCTGGACCGCGATGAAAGCTACGCCCAGGTGCGCGACTTTGTCGGCACCGTCAGCCAGGCCGGTTGCCAGGTGTTCATCGTGCATGCGCGCAACGCCTGGCTGCAGGGCTTGTCGCCCAAAGAGAACCGCGAGGTGCCGCCGCTACGCTATGCGGTGGTGCACCAACTCAAGCAAGACTTTGCGCATCTGCGCATCGAGATCAACGGGGGCATTGCCAGCACGGCGCAGGTGCAGGAGCAATTGCAGTACGTCGATGGCGTGATGGTGGGGCGCGAGGCCTACCACAACCCCTGGTGGCTGAGCCAGTGGGATGCCATGCTGGATGGGCAGGAGGGGACGCAGATCACGCGCGAGTCGGTCGAACTCCAGATGGTTGATTACATGGAGCGTGAGGCAGTGGCGAGAGGCACGCCCTGGGCCACGATTGCCCGGCACATGCTTGGATTGCGCCACGGGCTGCCCGGTGCGCGCAAGTGGCGTCAAGTCTGGAGCGACCATCGGCTCAAGCACTTGAGCGCACGCGACGTGCTGGAGCTGGCTCACACCAAGGGCTAGTGCGCTTTGGCGTGGGGCAGGCAGGTTGCGCTACATGGCGGCGTTCAGGCCACTGGCGAGATGACTGCGCATGGCGGCCGCACTGGCGCAGGCGTCGCGCGCCACGAGGGCGTCCATGATGACGCGGTGCTCGGCCAGCGATTGCGCCACCCGACCGGACTTTTGCAGCGAATTTTGCCGATAGAGCTTCATCACCTTGCGCAGGTCGGCCACCATCTGGTCGCGCCAGCGGTTGTTGGCAATTTCCAGCAGGCGCAGGTGAAAGCGCTCGTTGACCGAGAAAAATTGCTGGGTGTCTTCTTGGTCGGCCAGGGCTGCGGCTTCTAGTTGCTGGTGCAGTTGCTGCAACTCGCCAAGCTGTGCGGGCGTAGCCTGCTGCGCCACCACGGCGGCGGCGTCGCTTTCGAGCAGACTCAGCAAGTGGTAGACGTCGGCGAGGTCCTGGGCCGAAACTTCTGTGACATAGGCACCACGGCGCACTTTCATCGTAACCAGGCCCTCGGCGGCCAGCACCTTGAGCGCCTCGCGCAGCGGCGTGCGGCTGATGCCGTATTCCTCGGCGATCTTGAGCTCGTCGATCCAGTTGCCCGGCTCGAGCTCGCGTTTGAAGATGCGCTGGCGCAAAAGCTCCGCCACTTCCTCGTAGAGGGCGCGTGGCGAGAGCGAAACGCCGGGGGAGGTTGCAGGCATCAGGGCTGACATGCGCGGATTGTAAGCTGGATCGAATATTGTTAATCAATAATTATAAATAATGTAAAATTTCCGATATCTGCTAACCGGGAGCCTGCTCTGTACCAAAATGGCGCAATACTTCTGGCCCGAGCTAAAGCACTGGAACCTGCCATGACCGACAAGCAAGCCGAATTCAACTCCGCCACCCTCGACGCCTGGGCCAAAGCGGCCGCCAAGTCAGCTCCCGGCGGCAATGTGGAAGCACTCAACTGGATTACGCCCGACGGCATCACCGTCAAGCCGCTCTACACCGCAGCCGATACGGCAGACCTCGCCCACGCCGATACGCTGCCCGGCTTTGAGCCCTATCTGCGTGGCCCCCAGGCCACCATGTATGCCGTTCGCCCCTGGACCATTCGCCAGTACGCGGGTTTTTCGACCGCCGAAGAGTCCAACGCCTTCTACCGCAAGGCGCTGGCAGCAGGCGGGCAGGGCGTGTCGGTCGCCTTTGACCTCGCCACCCACCGTGGCTACGACTCCGACCATCCGCGCGTCACCGGCGATGTGGGCAAGGCCGGTGTGGCGATTGACTCGGTCGAAGACATGAAGATTCTGTTTGACCAGATTCCTCTGGACAAGGTCTCAGTTTCCATGACCATGAACGGCGCGGTGCTGCCCGTGTTGGCGGGCTACGTGGTGGCCGCCGAAGAGCAGGGCGTGCGCCAGGACCAACTCTCGGGGACGATCCAGAACGACATCCTCAAAGAGTTCATGGTGCGCAACACCTATATCTACCCGCCCGCACCCTCGATGCGCATCATTGGCGACATCATTGGCTACACCGCCCGGAACATGCCCAAGTTCAACTCGATTTCGATCTCGGGCTACCACATGCAGGAAGCTGGTGCCAACCAGGCACTTGAACTTGCCTTTACCCTGGCCGACGGCAAGGAGTACGTCAAGACCGCAATCGCATCCGGCCTGGATGTGGACGAGTTTGCCGGTCGCCTGTCGTTCTTCTGGGCGATTGGCATGAACTTCTATCTGGAAGTAGCAAAGATGCGCGCTGCGCGCTTGCTCTGGTGCCGCATCATGAAGGGCTTTAACGCCAAGAACCCCAAGTCGCTGATGCTGCGCACGCACTGCCAGACTTCGGGCTGGTCGCTGACCGAGCAAGACCCGTACAACAACGTGGTGCGTACCGCGATTGAAGCCATGGCCGCCGTGTTTGGTGGCACACAAAGCCTGCACACCAACAGCTTTGACGAGGCCATTGCCCTGCCAACCGAGTTTTCAGCGCGTATTGCCCGCAACACACAGCTCATCATCCAGGAAGAAACCCACATCACCAGCGTGATCGACCCCTGGGCGGGCAGCTTCATGATGGAAAAGCTCACGCAGGACATGGCCGATGCGGCGTGGAAGATCATCGAAGAAGTGCAAGCCATGGGCGGCATGACCAAGGCGGTCGACAGTGGTTGGGCCAAGCTCAAGATCGAGGCCGCCGCTGCTGACAAGCAAGCGCGCATCGACAGCGGGCAGGACGTGATCGTTGGTGTCAACAAGTACAAGCTCAAGACCGAAGACATGATCGAGGCGCGCGACATCGACAACGTGGCCGTGCGCGATGGTCAGATTGCCCGCTTGCAGCAAATCCGTGCAAAGCGTGACGCAAAAGCGGTGGATGCGGCACTGGCGGCGCTCACCGCAGCGGCCGAATCGGGCACCGGCAACCTGCTCGACTTGAGCATCCAGGCGATGCGCCTGCGCGCCACGGTGGGCGAGGTGAGCGACGCGCTGGAAAAAGCCTTTGGCCGCCACCGCGCCGATACCCAGAAAGTCACGGGCGTGTACGCAGCCGCCTACGATGCTGCCCAGGGGGACACCATGGAATATTGGCAGGAACTCAAGAAAGATATCGCCGACTTCGCCGACAGCCAGGGCCGCCGCCCGCGCGTGATGATCAGCAAGCTCGGCCAGGACGGGCATGACCGCGGGGCCAAGGTGGTGGCCACAGCGTTTGCCGACCTGGGTTTTGACGTGGACATGGGCCCGCTGTTCCAGACGCCTGAAGAATGCGCGCGCCAGGCAATCGAGAACGACGTGCACGCCGTGGGCGTGTCCACCCTGGCGGCAGGCCACAAGACCCTGGTGCCGGCCATCATTGCCGAACTCAAAAAGCAGGGCGCAGACGACATCATCGTCTTCGTCGGCGGCGTGGTTCCGCGCCAGGACTACGACTTCCTCTACGCCGCAGGCGTCAAGGGCATCTACGGACCGGGCACGCCGATCCCGGTAAGTGCGCGTGATGTGCTCACGCAAATCGAAAAAGCTTTGGCTGACTAAAAACCGCTTGTTATACTGTAATACCGTATTTCAACCGGAGCTTGCCATGACTGTCTCTGTCCGCATGGATCCCCTGCTGGAGCGCGAACTCGAACTCGCCGCCAAGAGAAAGGGCATTACCAAGTCGCAATTCATCATCGAAGCGGTAGAGCGCTCGTTGGGACGCAAAAACCCGTATGAGTTGATGATGGCGCTCAAGGTCGAAGAAGAGCAAAGGGCCTATGGCCCGAATGCCAGCCCCGAAAATAGCGCCGTGGCGCAGGCGTTTGAAGGGTATGAGCAGCCCTACGACACAGACCGTTCCCGCGAGCAACTGCTCGCCAAACTTCAGGCCAAGCACGGTGTCGGCAGCGATCGTTGATGCCAGCGCCATGGTCGCTGTGTTTGGGCGCAATCAGGCGGCGCAGGCTCACTACCAACAGTTGTTCGGTGTTGCCGCGGCTGAGCATTGGTCGCTCACTTCCACTTGGCCCTG
>CAIPBW010000229.1 GCA_903863395.1 uncultured beta proteobacterium | reverse complement strand
TGATTGTTTGCATTTTAGCCCTGCGGCGCGTCAGACTGGCGCAGTCGTGACAGCCGCTGTGATTCCGCTGGCCAGGTCGGGGCAAATGTTGTGGTCGCCCAGACGGCTGGTCAGACCGACGCGGCGGGCAATGTCGAGTGGTTGGTGCGCCAAGCCGCAGACGATCAGGCGCACACCCGCCTTGGAACACGAGCGCGCCAGGTCATTGAGCGTGTCGGCCCCGGAAGAGTCCACGTAAATCAGGTTTTTCAGGTCCAGTAGCAGCACTTCGCTGGGCAGATGGTCCACCAGGTCTTCCACCAACTTGACCGCGCCAAAGAACAGCGCGCCGTAGAGCCGGTAGCACTCCACGCGACCGGTCATGCCGGTGAGTTCGGGGTGGTCACTTGCGGCCACGGTCTCGCTGCGTGTCAGGCTGGAGATGCGGTAGATGAAGGTCACGCAGGCTGCCACCAGCCCGACTTCCACCGCCACGGTGAGGTCAAACACCACGGTCAGAAAAAACACCGCCAGCAGCGTCATGCGGTAGGGCAGTCGGTAGTTGCGCAGATGCCCAAACTCGCGCCACCCGCCCATGTTCCAGGCCACCAGCATCAGGATGGCGGCCATGGCTGAGAGCGGAATATTGCGCGCCAGCGGAGCGGCCAGCAGCACGACCAAGAGCAGGGTGAGGGCGTGCACGATGCCGGCAATCGGGCTGGTGGCGCCGCTTTTGACATTGGTGACGGTACGCGCAATGGTGCCGGTGGCGGCCATGCCGCCGAAGAACGGGGTGACGAAATTGGCAATGCCCTGGGCCATCAACTCCTGGTTGGGGTTGTGGCGGTCGTCAATCATGCCGTCGGCTACGCGCGCGCACAGCAGCGACTCAATCGCACCCAAAAGCGCCAGTGTCAGCGCCGGAATAAAGAGGTAGCGCCCCGACGCCCATGAAAACTCTGGCAACTGCAAAGAAGGCAGGGCCGAGGGAATGCCACCAAAGCGGCTACCAATGGTTTCCACCGGCAGGTCCCAGACCGACACGCAGACGGTGGCTGCCACCAGCACCAGCACCGAGCCCGGCACCAGTGACAGCCGCATGCTCCAGGAGCGGTTGGCAAAGATCCGGGGAATTACAAACTGCCAGATGATCAGCAGCGCCAGGCACGCCGCCGACAGCGCCGTGGCGATCGGGTTAAGGGTGGGTAGCGCCGCGTACAGGGTAGCGAGGATGCTGAAAAAATTGGCCGGCATGGACTGCACCTGCAGCCCCAAAAAGTCCTTGACCTGCGACAGCGCAATCAGCACTGCAATGCCGTTGGTAAAACCGATGACCACCGAAATCGGGATAAAGCGCACCAGCGTGCCGAGCTTGAAAAAGCCCATGGCAAACAGCATCACGCCCGACATGGCGGTGGCAATGATCAGGTTGGCTGCGCCATAGCGCTCCAAAATCCCGTACACGATGACGATGAAGGCCCCGGCCGGGCCGCCAATTTGCACCCGGCTGCCGCCCAGTGCCGAGATGATCAGGCCGGCAATGATGGCGGTGAACAAGCCGGTTTCGGGCTTGAGGCCGCTGGCAATGGCAAAGGCCATCGCCAGGGGCAGCGCCACCACGCCGACGGTCAGGCCGGAACCAATGTCCTGAATCAGGCGCTGGCGGTTGTAAGAGGGCAGTTCTCCCAGAAGTTTGGGGCGGAAATCAAATGCAGACCAGTTCAGTGCCATGGGGTATGTTGTTGGGTGTTAGCGCACGCGCAGACCCGGCTGTGCGCCGGTTGCGGGGTTGAGGATGTAGATGCCGGGATGGGCTTTTTCGTTGCCGTGGCTGGCAGCCAGCACCATGCCTTCGGATACGCCAAACTTCATCTTGCGCGGTGCCAGGTTGGCCACCAGCACCGTGAGTTGTCCAATCAATTGTTCAGGCTGGTAGGCGCTGGCAATGCCGCTGAAGACGTTGCGCGTGGTCGGTTGCCCGGCAGCGTCGGTCTCGCCCGCATCGAGCGTCAGGCGCAACAGTTTGGTGGAGCCCGGAACCGCTTCGCAATGCACGATGCGTGCAATGCGCAAGTCGATCCTGGCGAAGTCGTCAATGCCGATGGTTGCACCGATGGCTTCGCCACCGGGATGCTGCTCTGCTACCGAATCAGGAGCAGCGGCGGGAGCTGGCTCGGCCG
>CAIPBW010000228.1 GCA_903863395.1 uncultured beta proteobacterium | reverse complement strand
TTTGACACCGTGGGGCTGCACGCGCTGCGCGCCCTGCTGTTTGGCGCGGATAGCGCAACTGCTGCCCCAGCGCCACCGGCACTGCAACCCATCGAGCAGGGCACTGGTCTGGACGCGCTGGCCGATGCGCTGGCGGCGGCTGGCCATGGTCTGATCATGGTCATGGGCAAGGGCGGCGTGGGCAAGACCACCATTGCTGCGGCACTGGCCATTGGCCTGGTGCAGCGCGGCAAGAGCGTGCACCTGAGCACCACCGACCCGGCCGCCCATTTGTCGGGCACGCTCGCCGGTGAGCTGCCCGGGCTGCGGGTGGACCGCATCGACCCGCTGGTGGAAACGCAGCGCTACATGGACAAGATCATGGCCACCAAGGGTGCCAAGCTCGACGCCCAGGAAAAAGCCCTGATGCTCGAAGACCTGCGCTCGCCCTGCACCGAAGAAGTGGCGGTGTTTCACGCCTTCTCGCGCGTGGTGGGCGAAGGCCGAAGCGCCTTTGTGGTGCTCGATACCGCGCCCACCGGCCACTCGCTGTTGCTGATGGATGCCACCGGTGCCTACCACCGCCAGATGATGCGCGAGTTGGAGGGCAAGGCCTCGGGCCATCTGGTCACCCCGCTGATGCGGCTGCAAGACCCGGCCTACACCCGGATCATTTTGGTCACCCTGCCCGAGACCACGCCCGTGTCCCAAGCCCAGGCCCTGCAGGACGATTTGCGCCGCGCTGCCATTGAGCCTTTTGCCTGGGTGATCAACAAGAGTGTGCTGGCGGCTGGCAGCGCCGACCCGTTGTTGGCGGCACGGCTGCAAGGCGAGCAAGCACAAATGCAGCGCGTTGCCAACGGCTTGTCCAAGCGCACCTACGTCGTGCCCTGGCTGCTGCGCCCGCCCATCGGGCTGGCTGAACTTTCGCGCCTTGTCACCAGCGCGTCTTTGCCCGGCCCGCCCTAGGGAGAACACCCATTGCACGCCAGCGCGAGTGTGACCACCATGGGCAATTGGCCCAAGCCACCCCCTCAAGGAGTTTCATGAACCTGCGCCCTACCCCTTTTGCCTTTCAGGCATGCACCCGCTTACTGGCCCTGTCCACCGCCTTGCTGGCCGCCTGCGCCAGCCCTCCGGCGGGGACGGACGCACGCACCGCCACCATTGCGCGCAGCGCCAACGGCGTGGCCCACATCAGCGCGCCCGACCCCGAGACCCTTGCCTACGCCATGGCCTACGCCTATGCGCAAGACAATGTCTGCATGACTGCCGACCAACTCGTTACCGTGCGTGGCGAGCGCTCGCGCTACTTCGGTGGCAGCACCCAGGGCCTGCTGGCGCGGCGCATGTTTCCCAACGAGCAGATCGATTTCTTTATTGCCGCCCACATGGACGACGCCGCGCTGGAGCGCGCCTGGGGTGCTGCCAGTGCCGAATCGCAAGCGCTGGCGCGCGGGGCCGTGGCGGGCTACAACCGCTATCTGGCTGACCAGGCCGGCAAGCTGCCCGCAGCCTGCAACGGCCAGGCTTGGGTCAAACCGATGACGCTGGCCGAGTTTCGCCGCCAGGCCGAGCTGACCGCAGTGCA
>CAIPBW010000227.1 GCA_903863395.1 uncultured beta proteobacterium | reverse complement strand
GCCTAGCGCCTCGATGGCGCAGGCAACGGCGTCAGCGCGGTCACTGGCATGAAACACGCCATTGACCACCAGCCGCTGGTTGTGCAGGCCGAGCGCATGAAGCTCGTCGCAGGTGCGCGCTGCCTCGGAGTTGGCACCGGCGTCGGGGCGGGTGACCAGCACCACCGTGGTCTGGCTGCCGTCGCTCAGGGCTTGCAGCGCGGCCTTGAAGCGCACCTCCTGCATCTTCAGGCCCGAGTGCGGGCCCAGGCAGGAGGCGCCCCGGTCGTTGCCAGCTAAAAATCCACTCCACGCCTTGGGCAAGCTCAGCAGCCGCAAGGTATGGCCGGTGGGCGCCGTGTCAAACACGAGGTGGTCGTAATGCGCGTCCTGATCCGACAGCAGCGAGGCAAACTCATCAAACGAGGCAATCTCGGTGGTGCACGCGCCCGACAATTGCTCGCGCACGGTGGCCAGCTCGGCGTCGCTGGTGTCGGCCTGCATTTGCGCCACCACCCGCTGGCGGTACGCCTGGGCGGCCTGGTCGGGGTCGATATTGAGCACCCAAAGCCCCTGGGTGTGGGGCACGGGGGTGGGTGTGTTCTTGAGCGCAACGCCCAGCATTTCGTCCAGGTTGGAAGCGGCGTCGGTGCTCACCAGCAACACCCGTTTACCGCTGTCAGCCAGGTACAGCGCCACGGCGGTGGAGAGCGAGGTTTTGCCCACGCCCCCCTTGCCGGTGAAGAACAGGTGGCGCGTGGGTTGCTTGAGCAGGTCCAGCGGCGCGGGCAGGAGCCAGGCCAGGGCTTTTTGGTGGGAGGGAATGCCGCCTTGGTGCACGATGCTTGCGCCCACCATCACTGCCGGGGTGGCTGTGACCCCGAGCCGCGCAATCTCGCCATGGTCGGTTACCTTGGCGATTTCTACCGCAAGCCCCAAGTCTTTGGCGACGCGCTCAATCATCGCCGTGGTGCTTTGGCACTTGGCACAGCCGGAACCCAAAACAGTGACTTTCATGGGTGGGAGCTTAAAGGCTAAAACACGCTAACCCCGCAGGGGCCGATCCCGTCCTGCAAAAGTCGGGCTACTGCAGCATTTTGTCCTTGGCCAGAAAATACTTGCGCGCGTAGGCCACCAGTTGCGCGTCGCTGGGGTGGTCCACGGTTTCCACGCCGACGATCTTGCTCACCAGGGCGGCGTCGTGCGCGTGGATGTGCTTGATCAGTTGCAGCTTGGCCTGGGCCGGGCCGACGATCAAGATTTCCGAGGCGCCATTGAGCGCCTGGGCAACCCGGTGGTAGTAGTCCTGATGCTCCGGGGCGCGCCCGGAACCCAGCGTGCCCACGCGCGAGTGCAACTTGTGGTGCGGCTGGCTCGGCTCGATCAGCGACTTTTCAACGTCATCCGGGCTGATGTGCATGACGTGGGCTTGCACATGATCAATCCAGACGAGTGCATGGTAGTGCGACATAGGTGGGTCCTTTCTTGCCGGACCATCATGCGCCGATTCGCTTGCACGGGGCGTGCGTTATCGCAACGACCGGGTGATTGCGGTGCTGCCCACTGATGCAGGTCAAGGACAGCCGATTTAGGGGGTGGCGGAAGCTGTGAGATTCGAACTCACGGAGGACTTACATCCTCGCCGGTTTTCAAGACCGGTGCCTTAAACCGCTCGGCCAAGCTTCCAGAGGGCCAAATTGTAAGGGTTTTCGCCGTCCCCAAGCCCGCCGGGAGCGGTTCGACACGGGCAAAAAGCCGCCACTGGGCGACACAAATATTTACGAATTTGCCTTTGCGCAACTGCGACAATTTCAGTAGCCTATCGGGCAGTGTGGTCACGATAAAGGCGCCAGTGGGGTCGATTTATAACGGAAAGTCGATAGTCATAAATCCTGGCACCTCACAGACATTGGTAAATGCAGTAGCGGGTGTAAGCGCAGTAGCCCATCAGGACGCAACCAAACCAGTCGACGGAAGACTCGTCATTACGAATACAACCAAGAGTAACAACTCGACCATCTCGCTTAAATGCAATGGTACTAGTATAGGCTCTTCATCCACGTTCAGTACATCCAATGCCAATCAAAAGGCAGATCGACTC
>CAIPBW010000226.1 GCA_903863395.1 uncultured beta proteobacterium | reverse complement strand
CGGCACGATCCTCTCTTGCAGAAACTGGTGCCGCACCGGCTCCCAGGCTTGTAGGTCGCGCCCCGCCAGCGTTCCTACATAAAAGTTGGCGAACTCTTCCACGCCCACAGTGCCGGCGTTGTAGCGCGCCTCCATGTCGGCGTTGCGGCCGGAAAAGCTCTGCCGATCCAGCACCCCCTGCTCAATCAGAAAGTCACACCACAGGACATCGCTGTCGCCATCGAGCAGGGTGTTATCCAGGTCAAACAGTGTGAGTTTCATGCTGCGCCTACCCCCTCACGCTGCCCCATCAGGCCGGTGCCGCCGAGGTGATGCCCACGTCTTGCAGCGCCAGCGCCATGGCGTGCACGGCCTGCTCCATCTCGTCGGGCCCGATCGCGCCGATGCAGCCCACGCGAAAGGTCTCGATCTGCGTCAGCTTGCCCGGATACAGGATGAAGCCACGCGAGCGCGCCGCGTTGTAGAAGGTCTTGAAGCTATAGCGCGCATCGGCCGGTGCATGGAAGGTGACGATGATCGGGGCCTGAATGGCCGGGTCCAGAAACGGCTTGAACCCCAGCTTGGCCATGCCGCCAACCAGCGTCTGGTAGTTGCTGGTGTAGCGCGCCAGGCGCGCGCTTTGCCCACCCTCGGCTTCAAATTGGGCGATGGCCTCGTGCAGTGCAACCACCACGTGCGTCGGTGGCGTAAAGCGCCACTGGGTGGTTTTTTCCATGTACACGTACTGGTCGTGCAAGTCCATCGCCAGCGACTGGCTGTTGCCTGCGCAACCGTCCAGAATGGCCTTGCGGATAAACACAAAACCCATGCCGGGCACGCCTTCCAGGCACTTGCCGCTGGCCGCAATCAGCGCATCAAAGCGGGTGGTGCGGGCGTCAATTTCAAGCGCGCCGAAGGAACTCATGGCATCCACAATCAGCCCCTTGCCGTGCGCGGCGCACACGTCGGAAACTGCCTGCAGCGGGTTGAGCACGCCTGCGCCGGTTTCGCAATGGATCATGACCACGTGGGTCACGGACGGGTCGCTCTTCAAATGCTGCTCTACCACCGCCGGATCAACCTGCGCCGCCTCGTCAAAGCCCAGCACCGTGCAACGCCGCCCCATCAGCGTGGTCAGGCGCGCCGCGCGCTTGCAATACGCGCCGTTGTCGAGCACCAGCACATGGCCGTCACGCGGCACCAGCGTGGCCACGGCGGCCTCTACGCTGAACGTGCCGCTGCCCTGCAAGGGCACCACGACGTGGCTGTCCTGGCCGTGGATGATGCGCAGCAGGCTTGCACGCACGCTGGCCGTTACCGCGTTGAAGTCCGAGTCCCACGAACCCCAATCCCGCAGCATCGCCAACTTGGTACGCAAGGTCGTAGTCAGCGGCCCCGGCGTCAGCAAAATCTTGTCTCTGTCCATTGCAATACCTCCATGATTGATCTTTCCGCTATTCAACACAACGGTTCGGTCATCGCGTACAGGAACGTCCTGCCCTTAGTCATCGCGAGGCGGCCCACCTTCGTCATCGCGAGGCCGAAGGCCGTGGCGATCCATGACTTCATGCCTGCATGGAGTGCCACGCTGCGCTCGCAATGACAGCCAAAGGACATGGACTGCCGCGTCGCTTCGCTCCTCTCCATGAACCGCACCGCCACTTTCGTCATCGCGAAGCCACTCCCCTTCGTCACCGCGAAGCCACTCCCCTTCGTCATCGCGAGGCGGCCCACCTTCGTCATCGCGAGGCCGAAGGCCGTGGCGATCCATGACTTCATGCCTGCATGGAT
>CAIPBW010000225.1 GCA_903863395.1 uncultured beta proteobacterium | reverse complement strand
TTCTTCTGGTCTGCAGCAAGGACTTGCTTGCTGCCACGCTCAAACGGCTGTCGATGTTCGTGCTGCGCGCCAAGGCGCGCTTGAGCGACGCCAGCGCCCAGTACCAGCTCTACGGCGTGGCAGGCAGCGCCATGGATGCTGACGCTGCCGCAGCAGCGCCGTGGGCCAAGCGCGAGGTGCAAGGCAGCGCCATCATCAACCTGTACCCCAGCATGGGCGCGGCGCGCCAGTTGTGGATCAGCCCGGCCGGTGCCGCGCCACCAACGGGCGCACCCCTGTCAGAGGACCTGTGGGCCTGGAGCGAGGTGCGCAGCGGCGTGGCCACCCTCACCCAACCGGTATTTGAAGCCTTTGTTCCGCAAATGCTCAACTATGAGTCGGTTGGAGGCGTAAATTTCAAGAAGGGCTGCTATCCCGGCCAGGAAGTGGTAGCGCGCAGCCAGTTTCGCGGCACGCTCAAACGCCGCGCCACCCTGGCACACGCCCAGCTTGCACTGGCTGGCGGTGACGAGATTTTTTCCAAAGACGATTCGAGCCAACCCGTTGGGCTGGTGGTGCAGTCGGCCGCCTGCCCCACTGGCGGTTATGACGCCATTGTCTGCCTGCAGACCAGTGCGCTTGCGGATGGCCAACTGCAGGTCGGCCCCAGCGACGGCACGCCGTTACAACTGCTTGCTTTGCCTTACCCGCTGCTTGAAGATATTTAGCAACTCGCCGCTACACTAGGCATCCGCACGGGTGTGATCTCTGCATCGCGCCCAGTCGTCGGCTTACCAGAAGGGATCGGTTTCGTTCATGGCAGCACCGCTAACCAAAGAAGAAGCATTTGCACGTTTGGGCACGATCACCCGCGAGATGCATGAGGCATTGTCGGTCTTGGGCTCCAACCAATTGCACAGCATTGTGGAAGAAATCCCGAACGCGCGCGATCGGCTCGCGCACGTCGGCAAGATGACCGAAGACGCCGCCAACAAGGTGCTCACCCTGGTCGAAAAGGCCAAGCCCCAGTGCGACGATTTGCGCCAGCGCGCGCACGACCTGGGCCAGTCGTTGCCGCAACAGGCCGCAGCGCCAGACCTCACCGTGGAGCAAGCCCGCAGCCTGATGGCGACGTGCGGCCAGTTTGCGCATAGCACCGCCGACTTTGCCGACGCCCAGGGCGAAGTGCTCAGCGACATCATGATGTCGCAGGATTTTCAGGACCTGTCAGGCCAGGTGATCAAGAAGGTGATCGACATCATCACCCGCACCGAAATGCAACTGGTGCAACTGCTGCTCGACAGCGCTCCCGATGAAGCTGCCCACGCCACAAGTGCCGCCGCCCAGTTCTCCGGCGAGACACACCAACTTGCCGGACCCCAAACCCCCGACGCCGCACTCAAGCAGGACGACGTGGACGATCTGCTGGCCTCAATGGGTTTCTGAGTCCCGCGCCAACACCATCCCGATGTGGGCGATGCCCGCTTCCTCAAACACCGCACCGCGCGGCACAAAGCCAAAACGCTGGTAGAACCCCTGGGCGCTGCATTGGGCGTTGAGCATGACTTCGTGGTCGCCGCGCTCGCGGCTGGATTGCACCAGCGCAAGAAGCACGTCGCGGCCCAGGTTGGCACCGCGCAATACCCGGGGCACGGCCATGCGGCCGATGCGTCCCACGCCGCTGGCATGCTGCAACAGCCGCCCGGCTGCCACCGCTTGCCCGAGGTGGTTGGTCAACAAGGCGTGCACGGCGTGCGCGTCGGCATCGTCCCACACGATGGTGGCGGCAATGCCCTGCTCTTTCACAAACACCTCGTCGCGCACCGCGCGCGTCGCGCCGCCGAGCAGGTCCCAACTGCCCACCTGGCACTGGACCACTGGCTGGCCGGACTCGTAGGCTTCAAACAGGCCGCGCAGCTTGGGCGGCACCGGCTTGGACTTCTGGGTGTGCGGATTGGCAAACACATAGATCAGTTCGCCGCTGACCAGGCACTCATCGCCACGGAACACCGCGCCGTCAAACACCATCGACGAGGTGCCCACGCGCACGCAGCGCATGCCAATGTCAAGCTGGTCTTCGTAGCGCGCCGAGGCTTGGTATTCCAGAATTGCCTTCTTGACGTACATGTCGCCCTCGAGCAGCAGCATCCCCGACTCGTAGGGCAGTGCCAGGGCACGCCAGTAGTCGGCGATGGCGGTGTCGAGGTACATCAGGTAGTGCGCGTTGAAGACGATGCGCTGCATGTCCACCTCGGCCCAGCGCACACGCAGGCGGTGAAAAAAGCGGAAGTCAGATTTCTTCATGGAGCTCCCGTGATGTTGAAGGGGGGTTGAATCGCCCGGCCCTGTGCTGGGCTAAAGGGGCTGAACCTGCGCCATGTCGGGGCGCTCCAGCCAGGCGGCAAACTCATCGGCCAATTGCGCGCTGGCCGATGTGGCGCTGCGCCACGCCTGCACCCGGGCAGCGAGATCGTTGCCGTAGTAGGTAAAGTCGGTGCGGTCGGGCAGCTTGGCATGGGGCAGGGTTTGAATCCACTCGGGCCGGGGCGCGAGCAACAGCATGGTGTCGAGGTACGGCGTTGCATGGTGCCGCCAGCGCAGCTTTTTGTCCAGCCATCCCGGCACCACGGCACGTTGAAAATGCGGGTACAGCACGATGCCACCGTCTGGCGGCGCGGCGTCTGGCGTGCGGCGCGCACCCGGGTAATTCAGGTGCAGGTGGTAGTCGGTAATGCCGCCGTCCCAATACGCGCCGTGTGGTGCGCCAGGGATCGCAGGCACGGCCCTGAGCACAAACGGTATCGAGCAACTCGCCTGCAGCGCAAGCTGGAAATTGGCGCTGGTGAGCGCCACCTGGCGCGTGCGGTAGTCGTCGCTGGCAAAGGGCAAGGGCGAGCAGGGTGCGGCCGTGTTCGGCGCAGACGCGGTGGAGAACACCACCCGCTCCAGCCACGCCCCCATGGCCTTGCGTTGCACCACGTTGGTCAAAAAAGCGCCCAGGTAGCCCAGCGGCGTGCCCAGCCAATGTTCGTTGGTGAGCATATGGCGGCCGCGCGAGGTGACCACGTGCAGGTGGAAGCGCGGGTGCTGCAACACCTCCGACTCCCTGCCCCCGTAAAACGCCTGCAGGTTCTTGCCAAACAAATCGCTTACCAGCGCGGCGGACGGGCGCTTTTGCCCGGGTGCAAGCTCGTAGTGCTGGTGGATGTAGTCGTGCTCCAGGCGCTCAAAGGCGGCAACCGGGTCGTTCAGACAGGCCGTTGCCATGCGCCAGGCACCAATCGACGCACCCACCAGATCGACCGGCTGGGACGAATGCGGCAACCACTGGCCAAACAGAAAGCGGTCCAGTGGCCCCAGCACCAGCCCCTTGGGGCCACCCGCTGCCGCCGCGATGGTGTGCACCGCCTGCGGCTGCAGACCATCGCGCTTGAGGGTTTGCAGCGCGCGCGCACCGGCATACAGTTGAAGTGCCTTCATGCGCTGCTCAGGTGTGTGCCGCCCAATCAAACGGGTCTTGCTGCAGCACCATGTCGATGTCCAGACCCAGCGTTACGCCCACCGAGCCGGGAAAGGTTACGGCCAGGCCGCGTTCGTCGAGCTTGGCTTCCTTGGCGCGCGCACGCCAACTGGCCAGATGGATGACACCGGCCAGCGGCTCATACGCGTTGTTGTCAAACGGCGCGTACTGGTGCTCCAGCGCCTCGACCATGAACGCAGGAAAGCGCCACATGCGCGCATAGCCTGCGCCGACCGAACCGTAGCAGTAGCCCAGCTCGCGCCGCTCCACTTCGGCACGGCGCAAATCAAGGGGCGGCACTTCGGCGCTGATGCGCGCCATATCCTCGGGCATGCCCAGATGCATGCCCAACTCGCCAATGGCGTGGATCAAACCGCAGGTAAACGCTGCCTGCTGGTTTTGGCGCACCACCCCGGCGAGCGAGCGCGAGACAGTGGCCACATTGAGGCTGTAGTCCCAAAAACGCTGCAACTGGATACCCGGCACCGCCTTGAGCGAAGCACTCTCGGCCGCAGCCTTGGCCATGGTTCGCACGTGCGCCAGCTCCAGCACCGCGAGTGCCTCGGACACACTGCTGATCTTGCCGCTCAGGCGCAAGGCGCTCGAATTAGCCAGTTGCAGCAAGCGCGTGCTCAGCGCCGGATCGGTGCTGATGAGTTGGGTGATTCGGCGCAGGTCCACCTCCTTGCGCTCAAGCTCGATGAGCAGCAAGGCAACCACCTTGGGAATGCTGGGCAAATTGAATTGCCGTGCCAGCAGTTCACTGAGTTTCATCACAAGAATTCTCCGCTACCTGACGCAACAAAGTGGGCATTATGGTGCCTCGGCTCCAACTTCACAGAACGCGCCACTTCTTCGTCATTGCGAGCGAAGCGTGGCAATCCATGACTTTCTGACCGCATGGACTGCCGCGCTGCGCTCGCAATGACAGGGAGGTGATCAGGATTTCTCAATGGCTTTTGAGCCGGGCAAAGGCCTGGGCCATGGCAGAGTTGGCGGGGGTGCGCTCCTGCGGGGTGGGTGGTCGGTAGCGCTGTGCGCTGCCGCGTTCGGAGGCGGGGCGGGTTGGCGCGGCGCCGATCTTCATGGTGAGCGAAATGCGCTTGCGTGCTACATCCACCTCCACCACCTGCACCCGCACCACGTCGCCGGTCTTGACCACTTCGCGCGCGTCGTTCACAAACTTGTGCGCCAACTGGCTCACGTGCACCA
>CAIPBW010000224.1 GCA_903863395.1 uncultured beta proteobacterium | reverse complement strand
GCTCCCCGCAGACGTGTCGTCGTCGCTGCTATTGCGTGCTCGGAGCTTGACCAAGCGCTTTCATGAGGGGCCGCTGGATGTGACGGTGTTGCAGGGCGTGGACCTGGAGGTGCGCCGGGGCGAGACGCTGGCGATTGTGGGTGCGTCGGGGTCGGGCAAGAGCACGCTGCTGCATTTGCTTGGCGGCCTGGATGCGCCCACCAGTGGAACGGTGGAACTACTCGGCCAGCCGCTGGCCGGTTTGTCGGCGGCCGAGCAGGGGCGGTTGCGTAACCGGCACCTGGGGTTTGTGTACCAGTTTCACCACCTGCTGCCCGAGTTCAGCGCGCTCGACAATGTGGCCATGCCACTGATCATCCGGCGCATGGACCCGGCCGAGTCGGCACACACCGCGATGCAGATGCTCGCACGCGTGGGCCTGCACGAGCGCGCCGCGCACCGCCCGTCCGAGCTCTCGGGCGGCGAGCGCCAGCGCGTGGCAATTGCGCGTGCGCTGGTCACCCGCCCGGATTGCGTGCTGGCCGACGAGCCCACCGGCAACCTGGACCGCAGCACCGCCGACGGCGTGTTTGCACTGATGCTGCAACTCGCCGCCGACCAGGGCACGGCCTTTGTGCTGGTTACGCACGACGCCACGCTGGCCGCGCGCTGCAGCCGCCAGATGCGCCTGGAGCAGGGGCGCCTCACCCAGGCTTGAGAGCGTGCGCTGGATCGACACCCATTGCCACCTCGACGCGCCCGAGTTCGCACAACCCCCTGGGCCTTTGATGCCCGAAATCCGCGTCCAGGCCGCCCGCCTTGGGGTGGTGCACTGCGTCATCCCCGCCGTGGAGGTGGCCAACTTTGACGTGGTGCGCCAACTCGCCCATATCTACCACGACAGCTACTGCCTGGGCATTCACCCGCTGTATGTGGCGCAAGCGGGCGACGATGCGCTGGCGGTGCTTGACGCGGCGTTGCAGGCGCACGCGGCGGATGGGCGTCTGGTGGCGGTGGGGGAAATCGGTTTGGACTATTTTGTTCCGGCCTTGTGCCAAAGCCCCTTGCGCGAGCGCCAGGAGCAGTTCTACCGCGCGCAACTGCACCTGGCGAAAAAGTACGCAATGCCACTGGTGCTGCACGTGCGCCGCTCGGCCGATGTGCTTCTTAAGCACCTGCGCGAGTTGGGGCAGGGCGGTTGGCGCTGGTCGGGCATTGCCCACGCCTTCAACGGCAGCGAAGCGCAGGCGCAGGAGTTCATCCGCCTGGGCTTCAAGCTCGGGTTTGGCGGCGCGGTGACCTTCGAGCGCGCGCTGCGCCTGCGCCACCTGGCGCGCGTGCTGCCGCAAGACGCGCTGGTGCTGGAAACCGATGCACCCGACATTGCCCCGCAATGGCTCTACACCCCCGCCGAACTGCGCCAGGCCGGCGTGGCGCAGGCAGCCAACACGCCAGCCGAATTGCCACGCATTGGCGCAGTCGTGGCGGCCCTGCGCGCCATGGCCGTCGAAGACCTGGCCGCAGCCACCACCCACAACGCCTGCCAGGCCCTGCCCCGCCTGGCGCCACTACTGGTATAAACCTGAATCCATTCAGTTGAGCCCTTACTCTTTGCACAAACTACCTGCGATGACCGACAACTTTGTCTGCGCCGAGCCACGCCTTGTGGGTGACTGTGCCGCGAACCCGAATGCACCGCCTTCGTGGGGAGGCCACTCCCTCCCTTCGTCATCGCGAGTCCACGCCCCCACCTCGTCATCGCGAGGCCGTACCCCCAGCCCGTCATCGCGAGTCCACGCCCTCACCTCGTCATCGCGAGGCCGTCAGGCCGTGGCGATCCATGACTTCGGACTGCATGGATTGCCACGTCGCTGCGCTCCTCGCAATGACAACCCTTCGGTTCATGGTTCATTTGCAGTTTCGGCAGCGAAACAGGAAATGCGCAATGACAACCTAGGATAAACCTTCATGGCAAAAAATGATTACGGTGCGCTGCCCGAGGTGAGCTTCTCTGAGGAGGGGCCGGTGCGGCATCTGCACCTGGGTAGCGAGTGGATACAGGGGTCGATGCTGGTGGAGGCACCCACGCTGCTGGTGCATGAGTATGTGCAGCGCATGATGGCGTGGCTGCTGTTTGTGGACCCTGCCGGTGTGGCCAGCCGTCAGGCGCTGCAGTTGGGGCTGGGGGCGGCTTCGTTGACCAAGTTCTGTCACAAGGAATTGCACATGAAAACCACGGCGGTGGAGATCAACCCCCAGGTGCTGCTGGCCTGCCGTGGCTGGTTCAAGTTGCCGCCGGACAATGCGCGCTTGCAGGTGGTTCTGGGCGACGCGGCGCAAGAGATTTGCACGCCGCGCTGGCAGGGCACGGTGGACGCGCTGCAGGTGGATTTGTACGACCAGGAGGCGGCCGCGCCGGTACTCGATAGCGAAGCCTTTTATGCGGATTGCCGCCGCACGCTCACCGACGAGGGCTGCATGACGGTCAATCTGTTTGGGCGCGCGTCGAGTTATCAGCGCAGTGTGGACAAGATGGCGGCAGCCTTTGGAGCCGATGCGTTGTGGTCCTTCAAGGCCACGCGCGAGGGCAACACCGTGGTGCTGGCGCAGCGCACGCCGCACCGACCGGCGCGCGCCGTGCTGACCGAGCGCGCGCGCTACATCAGGTCCCAATGGGGTTTGCCCGCCGACAAGTGGGTGCGGGCTTTCAAGCAGGTGGCAGCATGACGACATCTTCCAAAAAGCACCCCCTGGCCGCAGGCGCACCGACCGGCCCGCTCGACTGGCGCCGCCTGGTGGAGTGGCTGCAACAAGACGGCGTGATCTCCAACGAGGAGGCCAGCCGGACCATAGCGCGCTGCGCCCAGGCCGAGAGCGTGCAGCATCCTCTGGTGCGATTGGCCAGCGTGTCGATGCGCCGCAGCAGCGACCAAAAGCCGCTCGACATTGAGTTGCTGACGCAGTGGCTGGCCGGGCGTACGGGTATGGCCTATTTGCGCATCGACCCGCTCAAGGTCGATGTGGGCAAGGTGGCCGACGCCATGGGCGCGGCCTATGCCGAGCGCCATCGCATTCTGCCGGTGCAGGTAACGTCAGCCGAGATCACGGTCGCCACGGCCGAGCCGTTTATCACCGACTGGGTGGCCGAGGTCGAGCGCCAGGCCAAGCGCAGCGTGCGCCGGGTGCTGGCCAGCCCGCACGAAATCTTGCGTTACACGGCCGAGTTTTATGCCCTGGCCAAGTCGGTGCGCGCAGCCAGCAAGTCGGGCACCAACAACAGCTCAAGCTTTGAACAACTGGTGGAACTGGGCAAGACCAGCAAGCAACTCGACGCCAACGACCAGGGCGTGGTGCAGGTGGTCGACTGGTTGTGGCAATACGCCTTTGACCAGCGCGCCAGCGACATCCACTTGGAGCCCCGGCGCGAGCAGGGCGTGATCCGCTTCCGTATCGACGGCGTGCTGCACCCGGTGTACCAGATGCCCATGGGCGTGCTCAACGCCATGACGGCGCGCATCAAGTTGCTCGGGCGCATGGACGTGATCGAGAAGCGCCGCCCACAGGACGGGCGCATCAAGACGCGCAACCCGCGTGGCGACGAGATCGAAATGCGCATCTCCACGCTGCCCACCGCCTTTGGCGAAAAGATGGTGATGCGCATTTTTGACCCCGACAACGCGGTCAAGGACCTCGACGCGCTGGGCTTTGCCAGTCACGACGCGCAGCGCTGGGAGGCGCTGGTCAAGCGCGCGCACGGCATCATTTTGGTGACCGGCCCCACCGGCTCGGGCAAGACCACCACGCTCTACTCCACGCTCAAGCGCGTGGCCACCGAAGAGGTCAACGTCAGCACAGTGGAAGACCCGATTGAAATGATCGAGCCGGCCTTCAACCAGACGCAGGTGCAGCCGCAACTTGACTTTGGTTTTCCGCAGGGCTTGCGTTCCCTCATGCGCCAGGACCCCGACATCATCATGGTGGGCGAAATCCGCGACCTGGAAACGGCCGAAATGGCGGTGCAGGCGGCGCTTACCGGGCACTTGGTATTCTCCACGCTGCACACCAACGACGCGCCTTCGGCGGTGACGCGCTTGATGGAACTGGGCATCCCGCCCTACCTGATCAACGCCACGCTGCTGGGGGTGCTGGCCCAGCGCCTGGTGCGTACCCTGTGCAAGAAGTGCCGCGTGCCCGACGAGGAGACCACGCGCGAGCAGTTGGGAGAGATGATCAGCCCCTGGCAGATCACCGGCGGCTACCAACCCTATAAGGCGGTGGGCTGTGTGGACTGCCGCATGACCGGCTTTATGGGGCGCATGGGCTTGTACGAGTTGCTGGTGGTGACCGAGGCCACCAAGGCCAAGGTCGGCAAAGACACCGGTGCCGACGCGCTGCGCCGCCAGGCCATTGCCGACGGCATGCGCCCGCTGCGCCTGGCCGGTGCGCTGCGCGTGGCCGAAGGCGTGACGGTGATGGAAGAAGTGCTGACCTGCACGCCTCCTTTGCACTAGGAGCGGCAAAGCGCCTGGCTTTTCGGTGCAAAATGGCCGGTGTTGGCCGTCATTGCGAGGAGCGCAGCGACGTGGCAATCCATGTCCTTTGGCTGTCATTGCGAGGAG
>CAIPBW010000223.1 GCA_903863395.1 uncultured beta proteobacterium | reverse complement strand
CTTGACAGTGACGGCGCGCAGCACGTTGGTATTCATACCGCCGCACAGGCCCTTGTCCGTAGTCACCACAATGAAACCAGTCACCTTGGCGCTGTTTTCCTGCATGAACGGGTGGGTGTACTCGGGGTTGGCCTTGCCCAGATTGGAAGCAATGTTGCGGATCTTGTCGCTGTAGGGACGGGCAGCACGCATACGCTCTTGCGCCTTGCGCATTTTGGATGCCGCCACCATTTCCATGGCCTTGGTGATCTTCTTGGTGTTTTCCACCGATTTGATCTTGCCGCGTATTTCCTTGCCTGCTGCCATATATACCTCTGCGGAGCCGGATTAAGCGAAGGTCTTCTTGAACGCAGCCAAGGCCGCGTTCAATTCGGCTTCCGCATCCTTGTCCATTGCCTTGTCGGTTTCGAGCTTGGTGATCAGGGCTGCGTGCTTGTCTTTGAGGTAGGCATGCAGGCCGTGCTCAAAGGGAAGCGCCTGCTTCACGTCGAGGTCATCGATATAGCCCTTGTTCACCGCAAACAAAGTTGCGGCCATCATGCTGATGGACAGCGGGCTGTACTGGGCTTGCTTGAGCAGTTCGGTCACGCGGGCACCACGGTCGAGCTGCTTGCGGGTGGCTTCGTCCAGATCGGAAGCAAACTGCGCAAACGCGGCCAACTCGCGGTACTGGGCCAAGTCGGTACGGATACCGCCGGAAAGGTTTTTCACCAGCTTGGTTTGAGCAGCACCACCGACGCGCGACACCGAGATACCGGCGTTGATAGCGGGGCGTACACCAGCGTTGAAGAGCGAGGTTTCCAGGAAGATCTGGCCGTCGGTAATCGAAATCACGTTGGTCGGAACGAAGGCAGACACGTCGCCGGCTTGCGTTTCGATGATTGGCAGCGCGGTCAGCGATCCAGTCTTGCCCTTGACCGCACCCTTGGTGAAGTCTTCAACGTACTTGGCGTTGACGCGGGCAGCGCGTTCGAGCAAACGGCTGTGGAGATAGAACACGTCGCCGGGGTAGGCTTCGCGGCCGGGAGGGCGGCGCAGCAGCAGGGACACCTGGCGATAGGCCACGGCCTGCTTGGACAGATCGTCATACACGATCATGGCGTCTTCGCCACGGTCGCGGAAGTATTCGCCCATGGTGCAGCCGGAATAGGCCGACACATACTGCATGGCGGCAGATTCGGACGCCGTGGCAGCCACCACAATGGTGTACTCCATGGCACCGGCTTGCTCGAGCGAGCGCACCACGTTCTTGACCGAAGACGCCTTTTGGCCGATGGCCACATAGACGCAGGTCATGTTCTGACCCTTCTGGTTGATGATGGCGTCAATCGCCACTGCGGTCTTGCCGGTCTGGCGGTCACCAATGATGAGTTCGCGCTGACCACGGCCGACGGGCACCATCGAGTCGATTGACTTCAGGCCGGTCTGCATCGGCTGGCCGACTGACTCGCGGGCGATCACGCCCGGGGCGACCTTTTCGATCACGTCAGTCATCTTGGCGTTGATCGGGCCCTTGCCGTCGATCGGTTGACCAAGCGCATTGACCACGCGGCCTTTGAGTTCGGGGCCTACTGGCACTTCCAGAATGCGGCCGGTGCACTTGACCGTGTCGCCTTCGGAGATGTGCTCGTACTCACCCAGAATCACCGAGCCGACCGAGTCGCGCTCCAGATTCAGGGCCAGACCGTAGGTGGGCAAACCGTCGCTGCCGGCCGGGAACTCCAACATTTCGCCCTGCATCACGTCAGACAGACCGTGAATGCGGCAAATGCCATCGGTCACCGAAACTACGGTGCCCTGGTTGCGAATATCGCTACTCGCGGCCAAGCCTTCGATGCGGCTCTTGATCAGTTCAGAAATTTCTGCTGGATTGAGTTGCATGACTCTTTCCTTCTTTCGTTAAATTAGGCCAACAGCCAAGGCGCACGCCTCAGGCAGTGAGGGCAACTTTCATTTGTTCCAAACGGGCTTTGACAGAAGTGTCGAGCACCTCGTCGCCGACCACCACGCGAATCCCACCAATCAACTCGGGTTGCAAGACCACCGAGGCATTGAGCTTGCGGCCAAAGCGCTTTTCGAGCATCACCGAGACTTCTTGCAAAGCACCGGCGTCGATCGCAAACGCGCTGTACACCACCGCATCGGACGAACCACTTTGCGCATTCTTCAAGGCGCGAAACTGGTGTGCGATCTCTGGCAGCGCGCTCAGACGCCCGTTCTCAATGACCATGCGCAAGAAGTTCTTGGCATGACCCGTCAGAGTGGACTTGGCAACCGATGCGATCAGGTCAAAAACTTGATCCACCGTCACCTTGGGGTCATCGGCAAACTGCAGCAACTGCGCATTGCCCGCAATCGTCCCCAGCTCGTCAACCCATTGCGCAGCGCTCGACAGGTCTGCTGCAGACGCCTTGAACAGCGCTTCTGCGTAGGGTCGGGCAATCGTGGCAAGTTCAGCCATGGCAATCCTCTTACAGCTCGGTCTTCAGCCGACCAAGCAGGTCAGCGTGAACTTGTGCGTTGACTTCCTTGCGCAAAATCTGCTCTGCGCCCTTGACCGCCAACGCTGCAACCTGCTCACGCAGCACTTCACGTGCCTTGATCGCTTGTTGTTCGGCTTCGGCCTTGGCGTTGGCAATGATCTTGTTGCCTTCTTCGGTCGCTTTGGCCTTGGCCTCTTCGACGATGGCTTGGCCACGGCGCTCGGCTTCTGCCAGGCGTGCGGCGGTCTCGGTGCGCGATTTGGCCAACTCGGCTTCAACCCGCTTGTTAGCAGTCGAAAGCTCGGACCGGGCCTTATCCGCTGCCGCCAGTCCATCCGCGATCTTGCTAGCGCGTTCGTCCAGTGCAGCAGCAATGGGCGGCCACACCAGCTTCATCGTGAACAGCACAAGCAAGGCGAATACGATGGCTTGCGCCACCAGTGTTCCATTAATGCTCACAGTAGGTCTCCCTCAACTTGGGCGCTGCGGACAATGCTTACTTGGCCAGGGTAGCGAGTTGGGCGAGGAACGGGTTGGCAGTGGCGAACCACAGAGCAATACCGGTACCGATAATGAAGGCCGCGTCGATCAGACCAGCCAACAAGAACATCTTGGTTTGCAGTTCACCCATGAGTTCGGGCTGACGAGCAGCAGACTCAAGGTATTTGCTACCCATGACGCCGATACCGATACAAGCACCCAACGCGCCCAAACCGATGATTAGGCCGGCAGCCAGAGCAACAAAACTAATGACTTCCATGATGACTCCTTAAAAAACGAAAAAGAAAACGAAACCAAACTCAACCAAGATCAATGCGCGTCGTGGGACTGACCGATATACACCAGCGTCAGCATCATGAACACAAAGGCTTGCAGGGTGATGATCAGGATGTGGAACACTGCCCACGCCCAACCGGCCACCACATGCAAGAGCAGCAGCATCAAGCCCGAGGGCTCAAACGAAAATGCCCACGCGCCGCCCAACAGGGCAATCAACATGAACACCAACTCTCCTGCATACATGTTGCCAAACAACCGCATCCCGTGGGACACCGTCTTGGCAATAAATTCAATCAATTGCATGGCCAGATTCACCACCGCCAGAATCAGGAAGAACACCGGGTTCTTGCTGGTGCCAAAGGGCGCGGTCACCAACTCGTGCGCCCAGCCGCCAATGCCTTTGATCTTGACGTTGTAGACCAAACAGACCAGCAGCACCGACACCGACATACCCATCGTGACCGACAGGTCGGCCGTGGGCACGACGCGCAGGAAGGGCTCATGCTCGCCGTGACCATAGATCTTGTTCCAGATCCAGGGCAGCAGATCGAGTGGCAGCAAGTCCATCGCGTTGAGCATGAAGATCCAGACAAAAATAGTCAGGGCCAGTGGAGCGACCAGTTTGCGACTGTTGGCGTTGTGGACGATGCCCTTGGCTTCGCGGTCCACCATTTCAATCAGGATTTCGACCGCAGCCTGGAACCGGCCCGGCACGCCGGAAGTAGCCTTGGAAGCAGCCTTCCAGAGGAAGAAGCAGCCCAGCACGCCCAGCAAAGTGGAGAAAAACAGGGAGTCAATGTTGAAAACAGAAAAATCGACAATGCCACCCATCTTGTGGTTTTGCCAGTGCGTCAGGTGGTGAACGATGTATTCACTGGCTGTGGGTGCATGCGATTCTGCGGACATAGTCAAATCTTTCAAACTCTCAATTCTGCTTCGGGCGTGGACGCCAACGTAGCGCCAACCAGTACACCTTCAAAGTCACTAGCAGGCCCACCAGCAAGGCAGGCCAACTCAGGCTCACCAACAGGCGAGGTGCCGCAATAATCATCGCAACACTCACCGCCAACTTGACGGCTTGCCACACAAAAAATCCAAAACTTGCCGTTGCTGCATTGAACGACGAAAACTGACTCATCAGCCCCCGCGCAAACAGCACTGCAGGAATAACCACCGCAAGCGCCCCATATCCCGCCGACCAAGCCGCCGCCTTACCGGCAACAGCCCACGTGATCAGTGTCACGACCACACCGGCCAGACACTGAGCCGCCACCACCGACCAGGGTGAAATGGAAGGCTGGCGCAATCTCAAGTCCTGCGCCTGCGCGGCGGTTAACGCAACGTAGCTGGAATCGTCCTGCTCTTCGTCTGCGAAACCGTTGGAAACCTGGGCGATTTTGGTCATCTCACATTACACCCACATTACAAACGGCAACCCCTGCACAGCCCGCGATTATACGTAGAAACCCGAGGCAAAAAGTCAGTGCTGGAGAATCTTCGAGAGGAAATTGCGCGCCCGCTCGTTGCGCGCGGCCGGATTACCAAAGAATTCTTCTTTCTCGCAATCCTCGACGATGGCACCCTGGTCCATGAAGATCACGCGGTTGGAGACCTTGCGCGCAAAGCCCATTTCGTGGGTGACGCACATCATGGTCATGCCCTCCTGGGCCAACTGCACCATCACATCAAGCACCTCACCCACCATCTCGGGGTCGAGCGCCGAGGTGGGCTCGTCAAACAGCATGCACACCGGGTCCATGGACAGGGCCCGCGCGATGGCAACGCGCTGCTGCTGCCCACCCGAAAGCTGGCCCGGAAACTTGTCTTTCTGCACCATCAGCCCGACCCGGTCGAGCATCTTGAGACCGCGCTTGTTGGCCTCGCCGGGCTCGCGCCCAAGCACCTTGATCTGCGCCAGCGTCAGGTTCTCGGTCACGGTCAGGTGCGGGAACAGCTCGAAGTGCTGGAACACCATGCCCACACGCGCGCGCAGTTTGGGCAGACTGGTGCGCGGGTCGGTAACGCTGATGCCATCGACCGTGATCTCGCCTTGCTGAATCGGCTCCAGACCGTTGACGGTCTTGATCAGCGTGGACTTGCCCGAGCCCGAAGGCCCGCAGACCACCACCACCTCGCCCTTGTCAATGCGGGTGCTGCAGTTGTCCAGTACCTTGAACTGGCCATACCATTTGGAGACGTTGTTGATAGTAATCATGGTGGAAGTCTGGTCCGTGTGGGGGGAGCGCTCAGCGGATGATGGCAATCCTCTTTTGCAGGCGGCGCACCAGCATCGACAGGCTGAAACAAATCACAAAGTAAACGGCGGTGGCCACCAGGTAGGTTTCCACCGGGCGATTGAAGTTTTTGCCCACCACCTCAAAGCCCTTGAGCAGATCGTAGGCACCAATCGCGTACACCAGCGACGTGTCCTGGAACAACACCACGGTCTGCGTCAGCAGCACCGGCAACATGTTGCGAAACGCCTGCGGCAGCACGATGTACTGCATGCACTGCGCGTAAGTCATGCCCACGGCGTAACCGGCATGCACCTGTCCCGAGGACACTGACTGGATGCCCGCGCGCATGATCTCGGCGTAATAGGCGGCCTCGAACACGGTGAAGGTGATGATGGCCGAGCTTTCGGCACCCAGGGGCCGCCCGGTCATCATCGGGATGAGCAGAAAGAACCACAGGATCACCATCACCAGCGGAATCGAGCGCAGCGTGTTGACGTAGGCTGCCGACACCGCCGCCAGAGACCGCACCCCCGACAGGCGCATCAGCGCCAGCAAGGTGCCCAGCACGATGCCGCCGGACATCGAGATCAGCGTCAACTGCACCGAAAACACCAACCCCTTGAGCACCAGGTTGGAGGCAATGCTCCAGGTGAAAAACGAAAAGTCGAGCGCCATCATCGGGTGCTCCCGATCATTCCAGGCACCTGCACCCGGGCCTCAATCCACAGCGCGACCCGGTTCACCGCAAAGGCCGAGACAAAGTACAGCGCGGTAACGGCCAGATAGATCTCGATGCCGCGCGCAGTTTCTTCCTGCGCCTGCATCGCAAACATGGTGAGCTCGGCAATGCTCACCGCAAACGCCACCGACGAGTTCTTGATGATGTTCATCGCCTCGCTGGTCAGCGGTGGTATGACGATGCGAAACGCCATGGGCAGCAGTACGTAGCGGTAGGTTTGCGGCAGCGTCAGCCCCATGGCCAAGCCGGCGTAGCGCTGGCCCTGTGGCAGCGACTGAATCCCGGCCTTGACCTGCTCGGATATACGCGACGACGTAAAGAACCCGAGCGCAAAAACCACCAGCACAAAGCTGGGCAGCGCGCGCAGACTGACAAACATCGACGGAATCACGTGGTACCAGAGAAACACCTGCACCAGCAGCGGGATATTGCGAAACAACTCGGTCCAGGCATTACCCAGCAACACCAGCGCCTTGCTCGGCGTGGTGCGCAATATCCCCATCAGCGAACCCAGCACCACGGCCACCACCAGCGCGCACAGTGCCACCGACAGCGTCCAGCCCCAGGCCGACATCAGCCACTGCAGGTAGGTCTGGCCCCCGCCGTTTTGCTGCAGGAATATCTGCCAATTCCAGGTAAATGTCACATCAAAGCTCCAAGCAATTGCTACCGCGGTCCTCGCCAAGAACCATCCTCGTCATTGCGAACAAACATTCCCGTCAT
>CAIPBW010000222.1 GCA_903863395.1 uncultured beta proteobacterium | reverse complement strand
GTAGCGTCGTCCCACTCGATCTGGTGCGCGCGACGCAGCACATGCTTCTGGATCTTGCCGGTGGCGGTGGCGGGCAGCACATCGACAAAACGCACGGCCTTGGGCACCTCAAAGCCGCCCAGGCGGGTGCGGCAGTGCGCGATGATGGCGGCCTCGTCACAGCGCGTGCCGGGCTTGCGCACAATGAAGGCGCAGACCGCTTCGCTCCAGCGCGGGTGCGGCAGCCCGATTACCGCCACTCCTGCAACATCGGGGTGGGCCAGGATGGCGGCCTCGACCTTGACGCTGGCGACGTTTTCGCCGCCGGTCTTGATCATGTCTTTCTTGCGGTCGAGGAACAGCATCTGCCCGCCGCTGTCAAACATGCCTAGGTCGCCGGTGTGGTGCCAGCCATACTTCTGCGCTGCGGCGGTGGCCTCGGGGTCTTTGTAGTAGCCCAGCATGACGTTGGGGCCACGGTGCACGATCTCGCCCACCTGGCCGTTGGGAAGAAAGTGGCCGTCGTCGTCCATGATGGCGGTCTCGCAGGCCACGCCCGAGAGTCCCCAGTAGTTGGCGTCGCGCCCCGGATTGGCCAGGGCGTCAAAGCTCATGGTGATGGGGTAGATCTCGGTCTGACCCGTGGCCAGCAAAATCTTGGGTGCCATCTTGGCCGCAATCGCCTGGATCAACGGCTGCGGCATCGGCGCCATCGCATAAATGCACAGGCGCATGGCGGAGTAGTCGGGCGTGGCGTAGGTCTTGTCGGCCAGCAGCGCCGCGTACATCATGGGCAGCCCGACAAAAATCGTGACCTTCTCTTCGCACACCAACCGGGCAATATCGCCTGGGATAAAGGCGCGTGCCAGCACCATGCTCGCGCCAACGGCACAGGCGCTGGCGGCCAGCACATGCTGGGCGCAATGGAACAGCGGCAGCAAGCCGGTAAACGAGTCCTCGTGGGTCAAACCAAAGTTGGCGATATTGCCCATCACCGCGCTGTACACCGACAGGTGCGTATGCACCACGCCTTTGGGGTTGCCGGTGGTGCCGCTGGTGTACATCAAGAGCGCGGGTGCGTTGCCATCAATCTCCACCTCGGGCAGATTGCTTGCGCGGCCATGGCGCGCTTGCGCCAGTGTGGTGGCGGAAGTGTCAGCGCAGTCGCCCATCGTGATCACCAGCGGTACCGCCAGCGCCTGCAGCAACGCTGCCAAGCCCACCTGGGTGCGAATGGCTTCATCGACCACCACACAACTCACTTCGGCGTGACGCAGCGAGTAGTCGATGGTTGCAAGCTCCAGCTTGGTGTTGATCGGCACCCACACGTTGCCAGACTTGTGAATGCCATTGACCGCCACCAGCATGTCGGCCGAGTTGGAGCACAGCATGCCGATCTGGTGGCCGCTGCCTACGCGCTCGAGCAGGTAATGCGCAAACTGCGAACTCAGCGCGTCAAGTTCGGTGTAGTTGAGGCGGATGGCGCCATCAACCACCGCACTGCGCTCACCAAAGGTTCTGGCACTGCGGTACACCAGGTCACCCAAAGCGATACGGCGCATACGAGCAGCTTGGGCGGTCAATTCCATTTTGATCATTTTTTGTCTCCTCAAAAGCGCTTTATAGCGCGCTTTACCTCTGCGCAATATCGTGCACGTGACAGCGCCCAGAAAAAGCCCGCGCAAGGCGGGCCTGGTAAGCAGCAGCGTCAGGGTTATTTCTGGGCTAGCACCCAGGCGACAAGCTTCTTGGCTTCGGCGTCGGTCACCTGCGTGTTGGCGGGCATGGGCACCGGACCCCAGACTCCAGCGCCGCCCTTCATGACCTTGGTCGCCAGCATCTCGGCCGCCTTGGCGTTGCCCGCGTATTTCTTGGCAACGTCCTTGTAGGCCGGCCCCACGATCTTCTTGTCGAGCGCGTGGCAGGCCATGCAGTTCTTGGCGGTGGCAAGCGCCTGGTCCGCCCGCGCGGGAGCGCTCAAGGCAACGGTTGCAACAACGATCAAAGCAGCCCAATGGGTGAACTTCATGTGATTTCCTCGTAATAAAAACCGGCTTGAACCAAACGGTCTGGGCACCACAACGGCGCTCCAACTACGCTGGTTGACGATCTGTCCCAGAGAATATCAGAAGCGCGTCGCGCCAGCATTCCCGTCTCGTGCCAATCGCTTGCAGGCAAGCTCCCACAAAATGCACAAGTTCTCCCCATGAACCGCACCGCCACTCTTGCCATCGCGAGGCCGCCAGGCCGTGGCGATCCATGGCTTCATGCATGCATGGATTGCCGCGTCGCTTCGCTCCTCGCAATGACGGCCTTTCAACCTCTCCATGAACCGCACCGCCACTTTCGTCATCGCGAGGCCACGCCACTTCGTCATCGCGAGGCCATCAGGCCGTGGCGATCCATGGCTTCATGCCTGCATGGATTGCCGCGTCGCTTCGCTCCTCGCAATGACGAAGCTGAGATTCATGGTCCATTTGCAGTTTCGTCTGCCCGAAACAGAAAGGCGGCAAGCTGACAGACAATCGGTGTAGTTGTGGGATCCAGGTTGTAATTGGCATTGGAAACACCAGGACAATTTGATTGCTGAGCCTGGGTCTTGCCCCTGCGGCGCAATAATCAGCCGATGATTAACCAGACTTGGCCCACGGTGTGAATCGGTTGCATCTGCCCTGGAGTCGGCGTCGGCTGCTGGCATGCGCTCTGGCGGCGGGATGCCCTCCGCTGGCTATGGCCTTGCCTGCTGCGCGCCTGCGCTTTCCCAGGGACCATGGCGCGCACCCGGACTTCCGCACCGAATGGTGGTACCTGACCGGCTACGCCAACGTGGGCAACGTGGAAGCGGCGCTGGGCTTTCAGGTGACCTTTTTCCGCAGCCGCGTACCTGCCACAGAAACGCTGCACTCGCCGCTGGCGGCGCACCATCTGGTGTTTGCCCACGCCGCCATTACCGACGTGCAGGGCCGCAAACTCTGGCATGACCAGCGCATCGCGCGCTCCTCGGGCATGGCTCCGGGCAAGAATGTGGCCGATGCCGCAGCCTTTGCCACCGATGATTGCGCAGTCGTGCTCAAGGACTGGTCGCTGCGCGCCAACGCCACCGGCTGGCTGGCCTCGGTGCAAGGCGGGGACCTGGCGCTGAACCTGCAGTTTGCAAGCCGCCAGGCTGTGCTGCTGCAAGGCGACGAGGGCTGGTCACGTAAGGGGCCCCAACCGAGCCAGGCCAGCTACTACTACAGCGTGCCGCAGTTGCAGGTCACGGGCGAACTGGAACTGCGCGGGCGCAAGGTCCAGGCGGCAGCGGGCAGCACCGCTTGGCTGGACCATGAATGGAGTCAGGAGATGCTTGCCCCGCAAGCCGTGGGCTGGGACTGGATTGGCATCAACCTGTTCGACGGCAGCGCCCTGACGGCTTTTCGGCTGCGCGACAAGGCGGGCGCTGCGCTCTGGGACGGAGGTTCGTTTCGCAGTGGGAACCAGCGCTTTGTGTTCCATGTGGGCGAGGTCGAATTCAAGCCCCAGCGCCGCTGGCGCAGCCCCATGAGCCGCGCCGAGTACCCGGTGGAGTGGATCGTGCGCACACCGGCCGACTTCTACCGCGTGCGCGCGCTCGTTGACGACCAGGAACTCGACAGCCGCGCCTCCACCGGCGCGATCTACTGGGAAGGCTTATGCGAAGTTTTCGACAGCAATGGCAAGGTCGCAGGCCGGGGTTACCTGGAAATGACCGGCTACGCGGCACCGATTGCGCTCTGAGCCTGCACCTACCGCCTTGCACTGGCAACACCCGCCCCCACCTTCGTGACTTATGACTTCTGAACGAACCACGTCGAGCAACCCCCAATCCCTCTCGGGCCTGCTGCCCTTTCTGCGCCCGTACCGGGGCCGGATTGCCTTGGCACTGGTGTTTTTGGTGCTGGCCGCCATGGCTACGCTGGCGTTTCCGCTGGCCCTGCGCAGCCTGATTGACACCGGACTGGTGCAGGCTGACAAGGGCGCGCAGGTGATGGCATTGCGCGAGCACTTTGTTGCGCTTTTTGGCGTGGCGGTGGCGCTGGGAATGTTCTCTGCAGCGCGCTTTTACATGGTGAGCTGGCTGGGCGAGCGCGTCACCGCCGACCTGCGCAACGCGGTGTACAGCCATGTGCTGGAGCAAAGCCCAGAATTTTTTGAAACCACGCAGACTGGCGAGGTACTTTCGCGCCTGACCGCCGACACTACGCTGGTGCAAACCGTGGTCGGCTCGTCGCTGAGCATGGGGCTGCGCAATGCAGTCATGGGGCTGGGCGCGCTGGGCATATTGGTCTGGACCAACCCCTACGTGATGCTGCAAGTGCTGCTGATCCTGGTGCTGGTGGTGCTGCCCAGCCTGTGGTTTGGGCGCAGGGTGCGCAAGCTCTCACGCGCCAGCCAGGACCGGGTGGCCGACTCCAGCTCGATCGCGGCAGAAATCCTGAACGCCATTGCGGTGGTGCAAAGCTATACCGCCGAAGCGCGCGAGGCAAGCCGCTTTAACGCCTCCACCGGTGCCGCCTTTGATACCGCAGTGCGCCGCACCAAGGCGCGTGCGGCACTGGTGGCGTTCATCATCATCGCCACCTCGGCGGCGCTGCTGTGGGGCCTGTACCAGGGCACGCAGGCGGTGATGAGCGGAAGCATTACGGCGGGCCACCTCGGGCAGACCGTGGTCTACGTCATCATCCTGGCCGGCGCGTTTGCCATTTTGGGCGAGGTCTATGGCGACTTGCTGCGCGCCGCAGGGGCCACCGAGCGCCTGATGGAGTTACTCAACAGCCGCTCGCCCATTGCCTCGCCGGCCAACCCGGTGGCAGCGCCCACGGCAACGGCGGGCAGTGCGATCCAGTTTGAAGCCGTCGGTTTTCACTATCCGTCGCGGCCGCTGCAAGCAGCCCTGCAGGACTTCACGCTGGACATTGCAAGCGGCCAGACGGTGGCGATTGTCGGCCCCAGCGGCGCGGGCAAGAGCACGGTATTGCAGTTGCTGCTGCGTTTTTACGACCCGCAGGCCGGGCGCATCGTGCTCGACGGCGTGGACACGCGTGCGCTCTCGTTGCACGCGCTGCGCCAGCGCATCGGCATCGTGCCGCAAGACGCCGTCATCTTTTCCAGCAGTGCCATGGAGAACATCCGCTACGGCCTGCCCAGCGCCAGCGACGAACAGGTGATGGCCGCCGCCCAGGCCGCGTTTGCGCACGACTTCATCAGCGCCCTGCCCCAGGGCTACCACAGCTTTTTGGGCGAACGCGGCGTGCGCCTCTCGGGCGGCCAGCGCCAGCGCATCGCAATCGCACGCGCCATGCTGAAAAACCCGCCGCTGCTGCTGCTGGACGAAGCCACCAGCGCGCTGGACGCCGAAAGCGAGCGCATGGTGCAGGCCGCGCTGGAGTCGGCCATGCGCGACCGCACCACGCTGGTCATCGCGCACCGCCTGGCCACCGTGCAAAAAGCCGACCGCATCGTGGTGCTGGACCACGGCAAACTGGTAGAGCAAGGCACGCACGCCGAACTGGTAGCGCGCGGCGGGGTTTATGCGGGCTTGGCGGCGTTGCAGTTCAACGCGTGATGACAATGGACTGTTGTGGGAGCCAGCCTGCTGGCGATGACGGTCAACTGCCCACTACTTGGTTACTGAAGCGTTCCCTTGAGGGCGTCGGGCAGGGGCAAGGCGATCACGTCGATGCCTTCGTCCACCAGGGAGCGCGCTTCGTCTGGCGTGGCGGTGCCACGGATGCTGCGTGCTTCGATTTCCTGGTAATGCATCTTGCGCGCTTCTTCGGCAAAGCGGCTGCCAACGTCATCGGTGCTGGCCAGCACCTGACGCGCCATGGCCAGCCAGGTTGCCAGCAAAGCCTGCTCGGCCCCCGCCTTGGTCGCCATCGGAACGGTCTGGTCAGCGCCCTCGGTACGGTCTTGTTGGGCGGTGCGTTCGGCCCGCTCGTCACGGTCCGTGCTGTGCGCCAGGTTCAGGCGCGGGGCGCTGAGTTTCTTCACCACTTCCGGGTTGCCGCAGACCGGGCACTGGACCATGGCGCGCTGGGTTTGCGACACAAAATCGTCTTCGCTGGCAAACCAGCCCTCAAATGTGTGGCCATGGGCGCACTGCAGGTCGAGCACTTTCATGGTCGGTGCCTCAGGCGCGTTCCAGTTCTGCCTGGCTTTGCCAGACCAGCGGCCAGTTGCCGCTGAGGAAGTTTTGCAGCCACAAGGCACCGGTGAGGGTCTTGGCGTCGGTCACCTTGCCTTCCAGACACCATTGCAGTAACTCCGCCGGGGTGGCGGTGAACACGTCGAGAAACTCGCCGCCGTCGAGCTGTTGCTCTCCAGGCGTGAGCTCGCGTGCAAACCAGATGTCGATCACCTCGGTGGAATACGCCACCACCGGATGGGTGGCACCGGCATGCGCCCACTGGGCGGCGCTATAGCCGGTTTCTTCGCGCAACTCGCGCTGGGCGCACTGCCAGCGCGACTCGCTCGGGTCGAGCTTGCCTGCGGGAAACTCGACGATCACCTGCTCCACGGGATAGCGATACTGCCGCTCCAGCACCACACGGACTTCGCCGTTGTCGCCGTGCAGCAGGGGGATGACCATCACCGCGCCGGGATGGACCACATATTCGCGTACCGAGGAGTCGCCGTCAGGCAGGCGCACCGTATCGCGAAACGCGTGCAGGAAATGACCCCGAAAGAGTTCGTGACTCGACAGCTGGGTTTCGACCAAGTGCCGGTCACGCATGCGGGCAGGCGCGTCAGGTGCCGAGCATCTGCCGGATGGCGTTGCCGCACAAGGCCATCAGGCCGCTGGGCAGAATGCCCAGGATGAGCACCAGGGCACCGTTGATGCACAGCACCACGCGCACGTCGGTGGGCGCCACCACGGTGCTGGCGGTGATGGGTTCGTCAAAGTACATCACCTTGATCAAGCGCAGGTAGTAGAAGGCTCCAATCAGCGACATCATGACGGCAAAGATGGCCACGCCCATGTACAGACCCTGGCCGGATGCCAGCAAGGCCTGCAGCACGGCGAGCTTGGCGTAGAAGCCCACCAGCGGCGGGATACCAGCAAGCGACAGCAGGCACACAGCCATGACACCGGCATACAGCGGGCTGCGGGTGTTGAGGCCGGCAAAGTCGGCGATTTCTTCGCTCTCGAAGCCTTCGCGCGAGAGCAGCATCAAGACGCCGAAGCTTGCCAGCGTGGTCAGCACATAGGTGATGACGTAGAACATGGACGAGCTGTAGGCGTTGGCGGCAAAGGTGGTGGCGTCGCCATTGACGACGCCTGACACCATACCCAGCAGCACAAAACCGATCTGCGAGATGGTGGAGAACGCCAGCATGCGCTTGACGTTGGTCTGGGCGATTGCGGCCAGATTACCAATCAGCAGCGAGCCCACGGCAAGCACCAGCAGCATCTGCTGCCAATCAAATGCCAGGGCCCCCATACCTTCGACCAGCAGGCGCATGGCGATGGCAAAAGCGGCCAGTTTGGGCGCGCCGCCAATCATCAGCGTGATGGCCGTTGGAGCACCCTGGTAAACGTCAGGGATCCACATGTGGAAAGGAACGGCACCGAGCTTGAACGCCAGGCCTGCAACGATGAACACCAGACCAAACACCAACACCTGATGGCGCACCTGGCCAGACGCGATGGCGTGCGAGACGGCGCTCACATCAAGCGAGCCGGTAGCACCGTAAAGCATGGACATGCCGTAGAGCAGAAAGCCCGAAGCCATGGCACCCAGCACAAAATATTTCATGGCGGCTTCGGTGGCCACGGTGTGGTCGCGGCGCAGTGCCACCAGCGCATAACTGGAGAGCGTGAGCAGTTCCAGGCCGAGGTAGATCACCAGGAAGTTATTGCCCGAGATCATGACGAACATGCCCAGCAGTGCAAAGAGGCTCAGGGTAAAGAACTCGCCGCCGCGCAGCATGTCGCGCGGTGCCGCATAGGGGCGGCCATACACCATGGACACCATCACCGCAATAGCGGCAAAACACTTGAGCCAGTTGCCCATGGCGTCGCTCACCACCATGTTGCCAAAGCCGTAATGGGTTTCGCCACTGAGTGCCAGATC
>CAIPBW010000221.1 GCA_903863395.1 uncultured beta proteobacterium | reverse complement strand
TGCAAACCGCGTGGCAGGAGCTGGATGTACCGCAGTGCGGCTATTGCCAGTCCGGGCAAATCATGAGCGCTGCGGCCTTGCTCAAGGAGAATCCGCACCCCACCGACGCCGAGATTGACGACGCCATGTCGGGCAACCTGTGCCGCTGCGCCACCTACCTGCGCATCCGCGCGGGCATCCACCGCGCCGCCGAAATTGCCGCCAAGGCCAAGGGCAGCACATGAAGCCGCGCAAGCAAGCAATCCAGCCGCCCCACGGCGTGAACCGGCGCGCGTTCATGCGCCGCTCCACGGTGGCAGGCGGCGGTTTGCTGCTGGGCTTGTACCTCGATGGCGCAGGAGCACAGGCGCTAGTGGCCGCCCCGGCCAGCCAGACCGGCACTACCGCGTTCAAGCCCAACGCCTTTATCCGCATCGACACCGATGGCGTGGTCACGCTGGTCTCCAAGCAGCCCGAAATCGGGCAGGGTATCAAGACATCGCTGCCGATGGTGATTGCCGAAGAGCTGGAGGTGGACTGGAAAGACGTGCGCATCGTGCAGGGCGACCTGGACCCCATCTACGGCGGGCAAAGTGCCGGGGGCTCCACTTCCACACCCAACAACTACAACCAGTTTTTGCGCCTGGGCGCAACCGCCAGAACCATGCTGGTGCAGGCGGCAGCGCTGGTCTGGCAGGTGCCGGTGCAAGAGTGCGTGGCGGCGCATTCCAAGGTGCTGCATACGCCCAGCCAGAGAGCGCTGCGCTACGGAGAACTGGTGACCAAAGCGGCCGGGCTACCGGTGCCCGCCGCCGAATCCGTCAAGCTCAAGGACCCCGCCAACTACACCCTGCTGGGCCAGCGCATTGGCGGGGTGGACAACCACGCCGTGGTTACCGGGGGCGGGCTGTTCGGGCTGGACGTGCAATTGCCGGGAATGCTGTTTGCCGTGTATGACAAATGCCCGGCCTTTGGCGGCAAGGTGGTCAGCGCCAATCTGGATGCGATCAAGGCGCTGCCGGGCGTGCGCGACGCATTTGTGATCGAAGGCACAGCCAACCTCAACGGCCTGATGCCGGGCGTGGCCATCGTGGCCGAGTCCACCTGGGCGGCTTTCAGCGCGCGCAAGCAACTCAAGGTGAGCTGGGACGAAGGCCCGGGCGTGAAGGAAAGCTGGGACGGCTTTGTGGCGCAGGCGCGCAGCCTGGCCAAGCAAAGCGGCAGCACCACCCTGCGCCGCGATGGCGACCCCGAGGGCGCGTTTGCCGCCGCCAGCAAGACGCTGGAGGCGGCCTACAGTTATCCGTTTATCTCGCACGCCAGCATCGAGCCGCAGAACTGCACCGCCTGGTGGAACGGCGGCACGCTGGAGATGTGGGCACCCACGCAAAACCCGGCGTCCGGCCAAAACCTGGTGGCCACTACGCTGGGCCTGCCCAAGGACAAGGTGGTGGTGCACATCACCCGCAGCGGCGGCGGCTTTGGGCGGCGCCTGAGTGCCGACTACATGGTGGAAGCGGCGGCAATTGCGCAGCGCGCCAAGGCCCCGGTAAAGCTGACCTGGTCGCGTGAAGACGATCTGCGCCACGACCACTACCGCCCCGGCGGTTTTCACTTTCTGCGCGGCGCGCTCAACCAGCGTGGGCAACTCAGCGCCTGGCACAACCACTTTGTCACCTTTGCCAACCGGGTGCAGCGCGACGGGCAATCGGTGCTGCAGCCCGGCAGCGGTGCCAGTCTCTCGGGCGACGAGTTTCCCGGCCGCTGGGTGAGCAGTTGCCTGCTGGAGCAAACCCCGATGGAGTGCAACATTCCCATGGGGCCGTGGCGCGCGCCGGGCAGCAGCGTGTTTGCCTGGGTGTTTCACAGTTTCATTGACGAACTGGCGCACGCGGCCGGGCGCGACCCGCTGGAGTTTCGCCTCGAATTGCTGGGCAACAAGGACCAGATGCCGGGCACCGGCGAGCGCGGCGTGGCCTACAACGTGGCACGCATGCGCAACGTGCTTACCGAAGTGGCGCGCAAGGCGCAGTGGGGTCGCAAGAGGTTTGCGCGTGGCCAGGGCCAGGGCATAGCCTTTCACTTCAGCCACCGGGGCTACATTGCCGAAGTGGCCGAAGTCACCGTCTCCAAGGCCGGGGAGCTGAAGGTGGATCGGGTGGTGGTGGTGTCGGACATTGGCGCGCAAATCGTCAACCTCAGTGGTGCAGAAAACCAGGTGCACGGCTCGGTGATCGACGGCTTGGGCACGCTGATGTTTGCCGAGCTTGACATCCAGCGCGGGCGCATCGTGCAAAGAAATCTTCCCGACTACCCCATGATCAGCATGGCCGACAGCCCCACGCGTATCGAGGTGCACTTCCTCAAAAGCGACCAGCCCGTCACCGGCCTGGGCGAACCCGCCCTGCCGCCCCTGGCACCCGCCGTCTGCAACGCCATCTTCGCCGCCACCGGCGTGCGCGTGCGCCAGATGCCGCTAAGCCGCGTCAGCCTTGCCTGGAGTTGAAGGCGGCGATCTGATTGGGCGCTGGTTGCAACTGTTCCAGCGCCGCGTCAAACCGCAAGGCCTGCACTGCGCAGAGAAGACACTTCTGTGCACGGTTGCTTCGGGACTCAGGACGGTGTGGCACTCAGCGCTGTTCGTGTCCCCCGGCCTGCGGCCTCCTCCTCTACCTCACTGCGCTGAGCGCCACACCGTCCTGAGTCAGCCAACGTGGTCTGTGCGTCTTGTGGGAGCGTTTTAGAGCTTGCCTGCAAGCGATTAGCAGTCGATCCAATATCGTTGAACGACTTCGTCTTGGTCTGCCAAGTATTCCTCAGACGCAAGTACACCTCCGTTACGGCCTATTGTTCTTGCTGAGGCCACATTCTGCTTGTCGCAAACTAGTAGTACTCGCTGCAAACCCAAAGCGGAGGCTGCAAATCCCTCACTCGGGTGATTTTCGCCAACACCTGTACGCGCCGCACCTCCGAAGTCCAGCAAGTTGCAAACCTGCGTCCGCGGAATTGACGATGAAGTTTCTGAATGGGAAGGCGCTCAGAAGGGTGGGCGCTCAGCACGCCACTGCCCTGAATTCGGGCACACACTGGCTGGAGAGCCGTTGCGCCAAACTTGCTCCTGGTCCAGTAGCGCCGGGGTAGCAGTGTCAATGTCAAAGTCGATCTGCAGTGCTTGCGCGATGTGCGCGTTCTCCACAGGCAACTCCCATGTCAGGAATACCTGGACGCGATCCTGCTCGGCGGGGAAATCGGCTGCATCAAAGCCGCTGCTGCGGCGCGAAATAACCGCGTGTGGCTGACCAGGATCGAACACCACGG
>CAIPBW010000220.1 GCA_903863395.1 uncultured beta proteobacterium | reverse complement strand
TGGCGACGCTGATGTCATGATTGCAGGCGGGTCCGAGGCGACCGTCTCGCCCCTGGGCATTGGCGGCTTTGCTGCCATGCGCGCGCTGAGCACCCGCAACGACGATCCAACCACTGCATCGCGCCCCTGGGACAAAGACCGTGACGGTTTTGTGCTGGGTGAAGGCGGTGGCGTGGTGGTGCTCGAAGAATACGAACATGCGCGCGCACGCGGTGCCCGCATCTACGCCGAACTGGCCGGCTTTGGCATGAGCGCCGACGCCGGTCACATGACGGCACCAAGCATGGATGGCCCCAAGCGCGCCATGCTCAGCGCCATGCGCAACGCCGGGGTAAACGCCGATCAGGTGCAGTACCTCAATGCCCACGGCACATCGACACCGCTGGGAGATCTCAACGAAACCAACGCCATCAAGGCGGCGCTTGGCGACCACGCAAAAAAACTGGTGGTCAACTCCACCAAGTCCATGACCGGCCATTTGCTCGGCGGTGCCGGGGGCGTGGAGTCGGTCTTTACCGTGCTGGCGCTCTATCACCAAAAGAGCCCGCCGACGATCAACATCTTCAACCAGGACCCCGAGTGCGACCTCGATTACTGCGCCAACGTGGCGCGGGACATGCACATTGAGGTGGCGGTCAAAAACAACTTTGGTTTCGGCGGCACCAACGGAACCCTGGTTTTCAAACGTGTCTGATCGACACACGACGCGGTTGCGCTTGCCATGCACCGTGCGCCAGCGGTCAGTTTCTTGGTAGAACGCTCACGCTGGCACGCGCGTGCCAGTGCAACACTGGCGTTGGCCGCACTGGCCTGCAACGCTTCGCTGGCATTACTCCAACCGCTTTCCACCGCAGTCTTGCTTGTGTTGGCAATGCTGACTTTGGCCTGCGCCGGGCTCGCGCTGCACGGTTGGCGGCACTCAGCCACCGGTGTCTTGCATTGGGACGGGCAGGCATGGCACTGGAACGACAGCGCGCAATCAGCGCCCGGGTGTCCGGCCTTGCATCTTGATTTTCAGTATCTGATGTTGGTGACGGTGCGCGACGCCCTGGGTAAAAAGGTCTGGCTCTGGCTGGAGCCGCAGCACAGCCCGCGTCGAAACGACTGGCTGGACATACGCCGTGCGCTGTTCGCGTGGCGCGGGCAGACAACTGCGGCATCGCTGGATGGTCAGCCGCAAGACGGCGTGGTGGATGCGTGAAGCAGGACCCCGCAAACGAGGCGCAGGAAACGGACCTGGTGCTGGTTGAGCGCACCCTGGCCGGTGACCATGGTGCCTACAGCCTGCTGGTGATGAAATACCAGCGCCGCATCCAGCGCCTCATTGGCCGCATGGTGCGCGATGTGGACCTGGTGGAAGACATTGCCCAGGAAACCTTTATCCGCGCCTTTCGCGCCTTGCACCAGTTCCGGGGCGACGCGCAGTTCTACACCTGGCTGTACCGGATCGCGGTCAATACGGCCAAGAAATTTTTACTGGAACTCAAGCGCGATCCGACCGTGTCGGAAAGTTTTCTCGGGTCGGACGACGAGGATGAAACTTCTCGGCGAAAAAGTGAACCAAGTACGGAAGAAACGCCAGAGACGGCGCTCGCCGCCAAGGAAATTGCGGCGGTGGTGAATGCGGCGATGGACGATTTGGCGCAGGATTTGCGCGAAGCCATCATCCTGCGGGAGATTGAAGGATTGAGTTACGAGGAGATTGCGCTTGCCATGGATTGCCCGATTGGTACCGTGCGCTCACGGATATTCCGGGCACGCGAGGCCATCTCTGCCAAGGTCAAGCCTTTGCTGGAGCGGCAATCTGGAAAGCGTTGGTGAGGGACTAACAAATGAAAACTGATCGTGGTGCATCCGACGAGTCTATTTCGGCATTGGTGGATGGCCAGTTGCCTGCAGATGAACTTGCCCAGACCCTGGACGGGTTGGGCGCAGGCGCGCGCCAGACGCAAACCTGGTACACCTACCAGGTGATTGGCGACGTGTTGCGCAGCGCCGAACTCGCCCCCCGGGGCAATGATCTGGCGTTTTTGGCCAAACTGGAGCAACGCCTGGCCCTGGAACCACAACCGACCAAGGTGATTGCGGCTGAGCCGGTGCAGGCCATTGCGGCGCGCGTGGTCACAGCACAGCCTGCAAGCGCGAATGCGGCGCTGTGGCGCTGGCGCGGAGTCGCGGCGGTGTTGTGCGCGGCGCTGGCGGGTGTCATAGGGCTGGGCCAGTGGTCCGACGCTGGCCCCAAGCGGCAACTCGCGCGGCTGAACCCACTGGTCACGCCAGTGGTGTCCACACGCATTGTGGACGCCAATGCGCAGATCATGATCCGCGACCCGGCACTGGACAGCCTGCTTGAGGCGCACCAGCAACTCGGCGGTCATTCCGCCTTGCAGCGGCCCAACGGCTTCCTGCGCAACGCAACCTACGAGGGCAGCGCCCGATGAGCACATGGCCGCGCCGCTGGCGCGCTGGTGTGTTGGTGTTTGCGCTGGCCTGTGCGTGGGGCGCTGCCCTGGCGCAGTCAGCGCAGGGCAACGGCATGGACATCAACCATTGGCTGCTGCGTGTACACGAGGCATCGCGCTACCGCGCCTATACCGGCACCTTTGTGGTCTCGGCCGGTGCCAATATGGCCAGCGCCCGGATTTGGCACGTCTGCCAAGGTGATCAACAGATGGAGCGGGTCGAGTCGCTCAGCGGCACACCGCGTGCCACCTTCCGGCGCAACGACCATGTGATGACGTTCTTCCCGCAGGCGCGCATTGCGGTGGCCGAAACCCGCGAGTCGCTCGGCATGTTTCCGGGAATGCTCAAATCGAGCGATACGTCGATCAGCGCCTTTTATCAGTTGAAGCGACTGGGCGACGATCGTATTGCCGGTTTTGACACCGAAGTTGTGCACGTGGTGCCCAACGACATCGCCCGCTACGGCTACCGCGTCTGGAGCGAGAAGCGCACCGGCTTGGTCATGCAACTCCAGACCCTGGACCTGGACGGCCGGGTGCTCGAACAATCGGCGTTTTCGGAGTTGCAACTCGACGCGCCCATCAGCGTGGCCAAGCTGCACCAGTTGATGGGCAATACCGAAGGCTACCGGATCGAGCGCCCGGACCTGCAAAGAGTCAGCGCCGAAGCGCAGGGCTGGCAGCTTTCGCGCGTGGTGGCGGGCTTTAAGCCCATGGCCTGCTACAAGCGCGCTGTGGTGCCTCCCGCCGGCGCAAGCGGCCGCAATGACGACACCATGCAATGGGTGTTTTCGGACGGGCTGGCAACCGTTTCGCTGTTTGTCGAGGCCTATGACGGGCGTCGCCACGCACGCGAAGGCTTTACCGAAATCGGTGGTGCAACCCATGCCCTGACGCGGCGCATCGATGCCTGGTGGGCCACGGCGGTGGGCGAGGTGCCCGCTGCCACCCTGATGGGCTTTGCCATGGCTCTTGAACGCAAATTGTGAATCCCTACCTTAGTAACTTTCATTACGGATGACATCCCATGAGACTTCAAGTAACCCACGCATTTCGTTCCCTGTGCTTCGCTGCGGCGCTGGTCGGCGGCGTCTTGCTCACGACTGCACCTGTGCAGAGTGCCATGGCGCAGGCGCGGGCCTTGCCTGATTTCACCGATCTGGTGGATCAGGTCGGCCCCTCTGTTGTCAATATCCGCACCTTGGAGAAGGTCAGTGCGCGATCGGCGCAAAACTTTCCGGGCGACGAGGATATGTTCGAGTTCTTCCGCCGCTTTGGCCTGCCCATGCCGAATGTGCCCAACCATCCAAAGCAGGCACCGCGCCAGAACCGGCCCCAGCCTGAAGAGGAGCAGCCGCGTGGTGTGGGCTCGGGCTTTGTGCTCACCAGCGACGGCTTTATCATGACCAACGCCCACGTGGTCGATGGTGCCGATGAAGTACTGGTCACCCTGACCGACAAGCGCGAGTTCAAGGCCAAGATCATTGGTGCAGACAAGCGCACGGATGTGGCCGTGGTCAAGATCGAAGCCACGGGGTTGCCAGCGGTCAAGGTGGGTGATGTGAGCAAGCTGCGTGTGGGCGAATGGGTGATGGCAATCGGCTCACCCTTTGGCCTGGAGAACACCGTGACGGCGGGCATTGTCAGCGCCAAGCAGCGCGACACAGGTGACTACCTGCCGTTCATTCAGACCGACGTGGCCATCAACCCTGGTAATTCCGGTGGGCCGCTGATCAATATGCGTGGCGAGGTGGTGGGCATCAACAGCCAGATCTATTCGCGCTCCGGCGGCTTCATGGGCATTTCGTTTGCCATTCCCATGGACGAAGCGATTCGCGTGAGCGACCAGTTGCGCAGCACGGGCCACGTGTCGCGCGGACGCATTGGCGTGCAGATCGAACAGGTCAGCAAAGAAATTGCCGAGTCCATCGGCTTGGGCAAACCCACGGGCGCGCTGGTGCGTATGGTGGAGTCTGGCTCGCCCGCCGAGAAGGCAGGCTTGGAAGCGGGCGACATCATCACGCGCTTTGATAGCAAGGTGATTGAGAAGTCCGCCGACTTGCCGCGCATCGTGGGCAGCACCAAGCCTGGCACCAAGACATCCATCACCGTGTTTCGACGCGGTGCGAGCAAGGAGATGAACATTACGATTGCCGAGATCGAGGGCGACAAGCCACAGGCCAAGGCATCTTCCAAGGAAGACAAGCCCAAGGCATCGCCGACTGCGCAGGCTTTTGGTCTCACGGTGAGCGAGCTCACGGACGCGCAGAAGAAGGAGCTCAAGATCAGGGGCGGTGTGCGGGTGGACGCTGCTGTGGAGAGTGCCGCACGCGCCGGTTTGCGCGAGGGCGATGTCATTACTTCTGTAGCCAATGTGGAGGTCACATCGGTCAAGGAATTCGAAGCCATTTTGTCTCGGCAGGACAAAAACAAGCCCCTCCTGGTGCTGCTTCGGCGCGAGGATCTGGCGCAATATGTCCTGATCAAACCTAGCCGGTAAAAGCGTTTTTTGGGCAAAAACCCGTCACGACGGCGGGTTTTCGGTTGTTTTTTTGGCACCTTCAAGAAATATTTTTTTGCGCGCCCAACCCGGATTTTTAAGTGGGCAATCGCTAACTTCTAAACCAATTTTAAGTTTTGGTTAGAATACGGGCATTGCGGGTGCGATTTCTGGGTATAAGGTTTTCGCAATAGTCCATCATGTGAGATGGTCACCAGTAACCCACAGTCGATCAACAGATCGCCCACAAGTTGTCCAGTTCTTCTTCGCCTAAATTGTTAATAAGTTGTGCATAATTTAACTGTTGCTGAGTTGCAACTACGTCAAATTGCGTTTTGGGGGGCTTTCCATATGGGCCAATTTGCCTACAATGAAGTTCCAACTTTCGCAGTTGCCAATGAATGTTGGTTCAGGGCGCGTCGCACAACGACGCGCCCTTTTTTCTTGCCCCTTCGTTTCAATTCAAGTACTTAAGCGTTTCCGTTGATGAATCACATCAGAAATTTCTCGATCATTGCGCACATTGATCACGGCAAATCCACGCTCGCAGATCGCTTGATTCAACGCTGCGGCGGACTCGAAGCACGCGAGATGGAAGCACAGGTGCTCGACTCGATGGACATCGAAAAAGAGCGTGGGATAACCATCAAGGCACAGACCGCAGCGCTGCAGTACAAGGCCAAAGATGGGCAGACCTACAACCTCAATTTGATCGACACACCGGGACACGTCGACTTCTCGTACGAAGTGAGTCGCTCGCTCTCGGCGTGCGAAGGTGCACTGCTGGTAGTGGACGCATCGCAGGGTGTGGAAGCGCAGACGGTGGCCAACTGTTACACCGCGCTCGACCTCGGTGTGGAAGTGGTGCCCGTTCTCAACAAGATGGATTTGCCCAATGCCGACCCCGACACTGCGCGCACCGAAATTGAAGACGTGATTGGTCTCGATGCCACCGACGCGATTCCGTGTTCGGCCAAGTCGGGCATGGGCATTGAAGAAATTCTCGAAGCCATCGTGCACCGCATTCCGCCGCCGCGTGGTAATCCCGACGGTGCGCTGCGCGCCATGATCATCGATAGCTGGTTTGACAGCTACGTCGGCGTGGTGATGCTGGTGCGCGTGGTAGATGGAAGCGTAGCAAAGGGCGAGCGCATCAAGATGATGGCTACCGGTGCGAACTACAACGTCGATAGCCTGGGCGTGTTTACGCCAGCGACGCAGCCGCGCGAGAAATTGCAGGCTGGAGAAGTGGGTTTCATCATCGCCGGTATCAAGGAATTGCAGGCCGCCAAGGTGGGCGACACGGTGACGCTGATCAAGCCCGGCACGGGCGGTGCGGCGTTCACTGCCACTGAAGCGCTGCCCGGCTTCAAGGAGATCCAGCCCCAGGTGTTTGCAGGCCTCTATCCAACCGAAGCCAGCGAGTACGACTCGCTGCGCGACTCACTGGAAAAGCTCAAGCTCAATGACGCCTCGTTGCACTACGAGCCCGAGGTGTCGCAGGCCCTGGGGTTTGGTTTTCGCTGCGGCTTTTTGGGCTTGCTGCACATGGAAATTGTGCAAGAGCGTCTCGAGCGCGAATTCGACCAGGACCTGATCACCACCGCGCCCAGCGTGGTCTACCAGGTGCTCAAGGCCGACGGCGAAGTGCTGATGGTGGAAAACCCCTCCAAGATGCCCGACCAGGGGCGGCTTGAAGAAATCCGCGAGCCCATCGTCACCGTGCACCTGTATATGCCGCAGGAGTACGTTGGCGTGGTGATGACGCTGGCCAACCAGAAGCGTGGCGTGCAGATGAACATGGCCTACAAGGGCCGCCAGGTGGTGCTGACCTATGACATGCCACTGGGCGAGATCGTGCTCGACTTCTTTGACAAACTCAAGAGCGTAAGCCGGGGCTATGCGTCCATGGATTACGAGTTCAAGGAATACCGCGCCTCGGACGTGGTCAAGGTTGATATCTTGCTCAACGGCGAGCGCGTCGACGCTCTGTCCATCATCGTGCACCGCAGCCAGAGCCAGTACCGGGGCCGCGCCGTGGTGGCCAAGATGCGCGAGATTATTTCGCGCCAGATGTACGACGTGGCGATTCAGGCAGCCATCGGCGCCAATATCATTGCCCGTGAGACAATCAAGGCGCTGCGCAAAAACGTGCTCGCCAAGTGTTACGGTGGCGATATCTCGCGCAAGCGCAAACTCCTCGAAAAGCAAAAAGCAGGCAAGAAACGCATGAAACAAATCGGCACGGTCGAAGTTCCCCAAGAGGCATTTCTGGCCATTCTGCGGGTGGAAGATTGATGCAGGCGCTTACCTCTGCGGTTCTCGCCGCGTTTCTGATGTACGCCGCCTCCTGGTACCTGGGCATCATCGAGGGCAATTTTGCGCTGCTGCTGCTGGTGGCTTCCGTGGTCACGGGTGTCTACTGGCTGGCTGAACGTTTCTACTTTCTGCCAGAGCGCCAGCGCGCTGCCGCCGCGCTCGAAGCCAACGACGCCCAGCGCCGCGCCGACCTGAACAAATTGGGCATCAGCCAAGTCGATGGCAACATCGCGGAAGCCAAACTGACGCTGCTCATGCAGCCCTGGTGGCTCGATTGGACGGCAGGGCTGTTCCCGGTCATCATCGCGGTCTTTTTTCTGCGTTCGTTTCTGTTTGAGCCGTTCAAGATTCCTTCGGGCTCGATGGTGCCCACACTCTGGGTGGGCGACCTGATTCTGGTCAACAAGTTCACCTACGGTTTGCGCCTGCCGGTGCTCAACACCAAGATCACCCAAGGCAATGCGCCGCAGCGTGGGGATGTCATGGTGTTTCGCTACCCGCCCAAGCCCAGTCTGGACTACATCAAGCGCGTGGTGGGTGTGCCGGGCGACACCGTGGCCTACATCAACAAGCGCCTGACTATCAACGGGCAGGTGCAGCCAGTCGGCCCCCTGCCGGAGTTTTTTGATGAAGAGCATATGCGCTACTTCAAGCAGTATCAGGAAGAACTCGGCGGCAAGAAGCATCTCTTGCTCAACGACGACGAGCGCCCGGCCTTTGTGCCCGGTGCCGACCCGTTTGAAGGCCGCGACCAGTGCAGCTACACGGTCGAAGGGGTCACCTGCAAGGTGCCCGAGGGCCATTACTTCATGATGGGTGACAATCGGGATAATTCGTTGGATTCGCGTTACTGGGGTTTCGTGCCAGAGAAGAACATCGTGGGCAAGGCAGTTTTTGTCTGGATGAATTTTGGCAACCTCAAGCGCATCGGGTCTTTTGATTGAAGAGGGGACGCAATATGGCATTGCAACGCAGATCACGGCAACGTGGCATTTCATTCATTGGCTTGGTGTTTACCGCGTCGGTGCTGGCCATGGCTGGTGTTGTGGCGGCGCAGGTGTTTCCAACTGCGCTGGAATTCATGGCCGTGAGCAAGGCCGTCACCAAGGCCGCAGAAGGCACCACCGTGGCCGAGGTGCGCTCGATTTTCGACAAAGCCTGCGCCATCGACGACATCAAATCGATCTCGGGCAAGGACATCGTGGTGACCAAAGAGTCCGACAAGGTGGTAGTGAGCTTCGAGTACGAGCGCGAGATCCATCTGGTGGGCCCGGCATTTCTAACGCTCAAATACGCCGGGCGTTCCAAATAACGTGACCCACGGCCTGGTGGAGTTGCAACGTCGTTTGCAACACGAATTTACCAATGTCTCCCTGCTGGGTCAGGCACTGACCCACCGCAGCTTTTCTTCCGACCACTACGAACGCCTGGAGTTTCTGGGTGACTCGGTGCTCAACCTGGCGGTGTCGGAGTTGTTGTTTTCACGGCTGGGCTCACTGCCCGAAGGTGATTTGTCGCGCGTGCGTGCCAACTTGGTCAAGCAGGAAACGCTGCACCAGTTGGCGGTAGAACTCGGCCTGCCCGAGGTACTCAAGCTCGGCGAAGGGGAGATGCGCTCGGGCGGTCAAAAGCGCCCCTCGATCCTGGCCGATGCGCTTGAGGCGATCATCGGCGCGGTTTACCTGGATGCTGGATTTGCCGCAGCGCAAGCCTTGGTGCACCGGCTTTTCAATGCGGTCGAAATCAACCCCCAGATGGAAGCCATCGGCAAGGACCCCAAGACCGAGTTGCAAGAGTGGCTCCAGGGGCGCAGGATGAAGTTGCCGCAGTACCGGGTGGTGGGCACGCTGGGCGTGGCGCACAAGCAAAGCTTTGACGTGGAGTGTGAAATACCCGAGCTACGTCTGGCCGAGCGCGGCATTGGCGGCTCGCGTCGCTCCGCAGAACAGGCCGCCGCCGCCGCCATGCTGCAAACCATTAAGGCCAATCCAAAATATGACCGCACCTAAAAAGAAAGCCCCTCCCGCGCAGCACACAGATGCTGCGCTGCCCGCGGAGGCGCAGGCCGAGGTTGAGGCCATGCTCTCGGGCTTGCTCAAGGGCAACGTGGTGCGCAACGCCCCCGGCACGGCCAGCGCCGACCAGCATTGCGGCCTGGTCGCCATTGTGGGCAAGCCCAATGTGGGCAAGTCCACGCTGCTCAACGCCCTGGTGGGCCAGAAGATCAGCATCACCTCGCGCAAGGCGCAAACCACGCGCCACCGCATCACCGGCATGCTCACGCGCGGGGCTAACCAATTTGTGTTTGTTGACACACCCGGTTTCCAGACTCTGCACGCCAATGCCCTGAACAAGTCGCTCAACAAAACGGTGCAAGGCGCGGTGGCCGATGTGGACCTGATCCTGTTTGTGGTCGAGGCCGGCAGCTTTACGCCTGCGGATGCGCGCGTGCTGGCGCTCCTGGGCAAGAATATTCCCACCCTGCTGGTAGCCAACAAGCTCGACAACGTGCAGCGCCGTGGCGACATTGCGCCCTGGTTGCAGAACATGCAGACCAAACACGACTTTGCCGAGTTTGTACCGATGTCGGCCAAGAACGCCAAGGACATCGAGCGCCTGCTGGGGATTTGCGAGAAGTTCCTGCCCGCACAAGCCTGGTGGTACGCGCCCGACGAGCTGACCGATCGCAGCGAGAAGTTTCTGGCCAGCGAGCTGGTGCGCGAAAAACTGTTCCGCCTGACTGGCGACGAGTTGCCCTACACGTCCACCGTGGTGATCGACAAGTTTGAAGAAGAGCCGCCGCAGAAAAAGGGCCAAAAGCGCCTGCTGCGCATTGCCGCCACGATTGTGGTCGAGCGCGATGGCCACAAGGCCATGGTGATCGGCGACAAGGGCGAGCGCATCAAGCGCATCGGCATGGAAACCCGGGTTGAGCTGGAAAAGCTGGCTGACGCGAAGGTGTTTCTGGAACTGTGGGTGAAAGTGCGCTCGGGCTGGGCCGACGACGAGGCACGGGTGCGCAGCTTCGGCTACGAATGAGCCGGTGACGCTTGGCGACCCAAAG
>CAIPBW010000219.1 GCA_903863395.1 uncultured beta proteobacterium | reverse complement strand
GATTGCACCGCCTTGCCCAGCGCCGCATCCATGGCGCGCCGACCCAACTCGTGCTGGTGTACCCAGCCCGCGTCGGTCAACGGTGTAACGTACAAAAAGCCAACCTTGAGCGCTTCACCCGCAGGGGGTGTGGCAGTTTGGGCAGATGCGCCGATGGGCGCGAAAAAGAAACAACAGGCAGCCCACAGCGTGGCCACGAGGTTTTTATACATGGTAGTCCTCTACATGGCTCCGAAACACAAAAGCAAAGCCCGCCGGAGCAGCGGGCTTTGCGCGTATTTTACCCAACGGTTGCGGACCGTTGACGCGGCGCGTATCGCTAACCCAAAGTTGCAACCATCTAATTGCGGCGTCAACTCCTTGACGGTCCCGGGTTCGCGCATAACCTCGCTCATCAGGCACCGTCGCGTTTCCGACAAGACCGTAACCATGCGCTGCGGGTCTTCAAATGACAGCGTTACAAAATTGCTTCGTAGCCGGTGAACTCCACTGCAGTGACCTCACCCATGTAATGCCGGTGGTGGCAGTCGTGGGCGTTGTCAAATCCAGGCACGCGGCCATGGTCCAAATGCCAAATCGAATGGTTGATGCAGGCCAGGTGGTCGCGCGCCACCAGCGTCGTGCCCTTCTCCTGATAGCCCCAAACCTCGTAGCTCAGCAAACCGCCACCGGACTTGGGCCGCAGTTCGAATCGCTCCTGCTCCAACAGGATTTCCTTGGGAAGTTTGACCCTACTTTCACTTAGGCAAATGTGCACAACCCTGGCACACCTGATCGAATAGTCCATGGTCGCCTGATGCCCACGGGGTAATATGGCCGTGCCTATGACACCACCCACCATGCCCCTGAGAACCCGCCTGTGGCGCTGGCTGATTGCCGAGCCGTTTGTGCACTTTGTCGTGCTGGGCGCGCTGATCTTTGCTGCCTATGCGTTTTGGGGCGCGGCCCCGGGCAGTGCGGCGCTGCGCATTGAAGTCACGCAGGCCGACCAGGAGCGCTTGCGCGCGCTGGCAACGCAGCAATGGGGCAAGCCACCCGACGCGGCCCAGATGCAGGCCCTGATCGACAACCATGTGCGCGAGGAGGTGCTGTACCGCGAAGCGCTGGCTGCGGGCCTGGAGCGCGACGACGTGATCGTGCGCCGCCGCCTGGCGCAGAAGATGGAATTTTTGCTCTCGGCCCAGCGCCCGCAGCCCAGCGAAGCGCAGTTGCGAGACTACTTCAGCAGCCACAGCCAGCAGTTTGCCAATCCCGCCGTGATCGACTTCGACACCGTGTACTTCAACCCGAAGCCGCGCGGCAACGCAGCGCAGCGGGACGCGCAGACAGCCCTTGCGCTGGCACGCAAAGGCCAAGCGCCCGCAGGCGACGCCTTCATGCTCGGCACCCAATTTCAGGCCAGCAGCCAGGCGCAGCTTGAGCGCGACTTTGGTGCCGACTTTGTGCGCAGCGTTTGGGATCTGCCCCTGGGCCAATGGAGCGGACCGGTGCCGTCCGTCCACGGCCTGCACCTGGTACGCGTAACCGCCCGACAGCCCGCGCAGACGCCCCCCTTCGAGCAGGTGCGCGAGCGCGTGCTGGCCGAGTGGCGCAACGCCGCCACCGACCCTTTAAGCCAGGCCGCGTACCAGCGCTTGCGCGAACGCTACCAGGTGCATGTGAGCGGGAGCACCGCGCCGTGATACGCGCATGGCGCTGGTTGCATCGCTGCGTGCTACCGGTGCTCGCATGGCTGCTGTGCGCAAGCGCCACACCCCTGCACGCGCACGAGAGCCTGCCCGCCTCACTGCTGCTGCAGGAAGTTGAGCCCCAGGTGTTTGCAGTGCAATGGCGCGTGCCCCAAACGCAGGGCCAGGCGCTGCAGATTACCCCGCACCTGCCAGCAGACTGCACACCCCTGTCGCAGCCTTTGGCCCTGGCGGTGCCCAACGCGCGACAGTCGGAGTGGCAGGTTGCGTGCAAGGGGGGTCTGCGCACTGGCAGCATCTCTTTTGAAGGGCTGTCGCTGACGCTGATCGATACGCTGGTGCGCGTGGCCTATCTGGACGGTAGCGTCAGCTCGCACGTGGCGCGCGCACGCACGCCCACGGTGCAACTCAGCCAGGCCGAACGCACCGGGCTCGACCTGGGCGGCTACTTTGTGCTGGGCGTTGAGCACATCCTGTCGGGCTTTGACCACCTGCTGTTTGTGCTGTGCCTGGTGATGCTGGCACCGCACTGGCTGGCATTGCTGAAAAACATCACCGCCTTCACCCTGGCCCACAGCCTGACGCTGGCGCTGGCCGCGCTCGGGCTGGTGCACGTACCGCAAGCGCCGATCGAGGCCACCATCGCCCTGTCGATCCTGTTCCTGGCACGCGAACTGGCGCGCCCGGCCTGGTCCGACGGATGGACACGCAAGCGCACCTGGGCGGTGGCCTTCGCCTTTGGCCTGCTGCACGGTTTTGGCTTTGCCGGTGCGCTGTCGCAAGTGGGCCTGCCCGCAGGCGAAGTGCCGCTGGCGCTGCTGCTGTTCAACCTGGGCGTTGAAGCCGGTCAGATTGCCTTTATCGCCGTGGCCTACCCGGCCCTGGCGTTGCTTGCACACTGGCCACTGCTGCAGCGTCGTTGGCTGACCCCGCTACCCGTCTACGCCATTGGCTCGGTGGCGGGCATGTGGTGGCTACAGCGGATGGGGCTGGTGCTCGGCGCTGGGGCTTAGCGCTGCCGTGGGCATGGGCCAGCACACCGATTGCCGGTAGGCATGCCAACTGGCGTGCCCAAGCAGCGGGCCTATCACCAGCAGACCCGCAGCCCAGGGCAGCAGCAGTGCACCAACCGTCAGCAAGGTCACCAGCGCGCCCCACAGCAGCATGACGCCGGTGTTCTTGAACACCACCTCGATGCTGGCAATGGCCAGCGCCGCAAACACGCCACCGACCGCGCCGTAGAACAAGCCGATGCCCGGATGCGCGCGCAAATCCTGCCAGCCCAGCGCCAGCCATTGCCACGGTGCCGACCAGTCCAAATCGGCAACCTCCCGAGGCGGGACGCTCGGGGGCGGCGGCACATACGGGACGT
>CAIPBW010000218.1 GCA_903863395.1 uncultured beta proteobacterium | reverse complement strand
TGCGCCGGGGTGACCTTGACCACGCCGGTGCCAAAAGCCTTGTCCACGTAGGCGTCGGCAATCACGGCAATGGTGCGGTTGCACAGCGGCAGCGTCACCTGCTTGCCGATCAGGTGGGTGTAGCGCTCGTCCTCGGGGTGCACCATTACCGCCACGTCGCCGAGCATGGTTTCCGGGCGGGTGGTGGCCACCACCAGGCCGGGCGCGCTTTCGCCGTTGACCATTTGAGGGCCATCGGCAAACGGGTAGAGGATGTGCCACAGGAAGCCTTCTTCCTCTTCGCTCTCCACTTCCAGGTCGCTCACGGCGCTCATCAGCACCGGGTCCCAGTTGACCAGGCGCTTGCCACGGTAGATCAGGCCTTGCTGGTACAACTGAACAAAGGTTTCGGTCACCGTCTTGGACAGCTTGTCGTCCATGGTGAAGTACTCGCGGCTCCAGTCCACGCTGTCGCCCATGCGGCGCATTTGCGTGGTGATGGTGTTACCGCTGTGCTCCTTCCACTCCCACACCTTCTTCACGAAGGCCTCGCGCCCGAGGTCGTGGCGGCTGACCTTCTGCTCTTGCAACTGGCGCTCGACCACGATCTGGGTGGCAATGCCGGCGTGGTCGGTGCCCGGAATCCAGGCCGTGTTGAAGCCACGCATGCGGTGGTAGCGCGTCAGGCTGTCCATGATGGTCTGGTTGAAGGCGTGGCCCATGTGCAGCGTGCCGGTCACATTGGGGGGCGGCAACTGGATGGCAAAGGCCGGTTCACCCGCCTTGGCCGCTTGCGTGCCACGGTAGCCCGCCACGCCGTAGCCGCGCTTTTCCCACTCCGGCCCCCACTGGGCTTCGAGCGCAGCAGGCTCGAACGACTTGGAGAGGGATTGCAGGCCGGGTTGTGCGGGGAGTGTGGAGGCGGAGTTGTCGGACATGGTGCGTCTAATGGGAGAAGTGGCGGCAATTTTACCGGGCTGCCAAGCGGGCTTGTCCGTGATAATTGCGCCATGCTGTTTCTTCTCTCCCCCGCCAAGTCGCTCGACTACGACACGCCGCTGGCACCACAGCCGCATACGGCACCGCTGTTTGTCAAGCAGTCGCAGCAGTTGATCGCCATTTTGCGCACCCAGTCGCCGCAACAGATTGCCGAACTGATGGACCTGAGCGACAAGCTCTCGGCCCTGACCGTGGCGCGCAGCATGGCCTGGTCCACGCGTGCCACGCAGCGCAATGCGCGCCAGGCGGTGCTGGCGTTTGATGGCGACGTGTACGACGGGCTGGCCGCGCGCACCCTCAGCAGCGACGACCTGCAGTGGATGCAAGCGCACGTCTGCATCCTGAGTGGCCTCTACGGCGTGCTGCGCCCGCTGGACCTGATGCAAGCCTATCGGTTGGAAATGGGCACGCGTCTGGCCAACCCGGCGGGGCGCGACCTGTACGCCTTTTGGGGCACGCAGATTGCGCAGTACCTCAACCAGCGCCTGCGCGCCGACGTCAGCCCGGTGGTGGTGAATCTGGCCTCGCAGGAGTATTTCCGCGCGGTCGATCTGGCTGCGCTCAAGGCACCGGTGGTGGAGTGCGTGTTTCAGGAGCGCCGCGCCGGGCAGTACAAGATCATCAGTTTTTCGGCCAAGCGCGCGCGCGGCATGATGGCGCGCTTTGCCACCGAGCAGCGCCTGGTGCAGCCCGAGCAGTTGCGCGCCTTTGACGCCGATGGCTACCAGTGGTCGGCTGCTGCTTCCACCCCTGAGCGGCTGGTGTTTCGGCGCGAGGGCGTATGAACACCCCTGAACAATCACAACTGGGCAAACGCTCTGCCTATGTGGACCAGTACGATGCGGCGCTCTTGTTTCCGATAGCGCGTGCGCCCAAGCGCGCCGAAATCGGCCTCACCGCTGGCGTGCCGTTCTTTGGCGCGGACATGTGGACGGCTTTCGAGTTGGGTTGGCTCGGGCCGCGTGGCAAGCCGCAGGTGGCGCTGGCGCACATCACCGTGCCGTGCGAGTCGGCCAACATCATCGAGAGCAAGTCGTTCAAGCTCTACCTCAACAGCTTCAACAACACCCGCTTTGCCGACGCCGCCGAAGTGCAGGCGCGGTTGCGCGCCGATATCCAGGAAGCGGTGTGGCGCGGTGCTACGCCGCAATCGTCGGTCGGGGTCAAGCTGATTGCCCCGGAGTTGTTTGACCGCGAGCCGATCTATGAGTTTGACGGCCTCAACCTCGACCGGCTCGACGTGGAGTGCAGCCGCTACACGCCCGCGCCCGAGCTGCTGCGCGCTGGTGTGGGCGAGGCGCCTGTGACCGAGGTGCTGGTGAGCCACCTGCTCAAGAGCAACTGTCTGGTGACCGGCCAGCCCGACTGGGGCAGCGTGCAGATTGGCTACACCGGCGCGCCCATCGACGAGGAGGGGCTGTTGCAATACCTGGTGAGCTTTCGCAACCACCATGAGTTTCACGAGCAGTGCGTCGAGCGCATCTTCATGGACATCTGGCGGCGCTGCCAGCCGCTCAAACTCTGGGTGTACGCACGCTACACCCGCCGCGGCGGCCTGGACATCAACCCCTACCGCACCAGCCACCCCCAAGCCCTGCCCGCCAACACCCGCAACGCGCGCCAGTAAGGGGCGAGGCAGGCTGTCATTGCGAGGGAGAGAGGCTGTCATTGCGAGTGGGGGGAGGCTGTCATTGCGAGGGAGAGAGGCTGTCATTGCGAGGAGCGCAGCGACGCGGCAATCCATGCATTCGGAAGTCATGGATCGCCGCGCTTCGCTCGCGATGACGGAGTGGGGGTGGCCTCGCGATGACGAGGTGGGATGCACCCGCGATGACGGCGTGGGACGCACCCGCGATGACGGCGTGGGTTCCTTCGCTATGACAAGGCCGAGCGCTTACTGGCCGATGTCGTTGAACGATTGCAGTGGCTTGAGCGCGGGGAAGTCGCCGGGGCGCTTGGTCTTCATGGCCATCACGGCTTCCATTACGTGGCGGTTGCTCCAGATGACGCCTTGGAGCCAGCCCATTTGGCGCAGCGCGTCGTCTACGGAGTGGTCGCGCGCATAGTGCAGGGCCTGCTTGCTGCCCCAGATGGCCACCGGCGGTTTGGTGGCAATTTCGTGCGCGCACTGCAGCGCTGCTTGCAGCGTGGCTGCGGCGTCGTCGCACACGGCGTTGACCAGTCCGTACTGCAGCGCCTGGGCAGCGGGCATGCGTCGCCCGGTGTAGGCCAGCTCCTTGACCACCGCCATGGGGATGAGCTTGGGCAGGCGCTGCAGCGTGCCCACGTCGGCCACCATGCCGATGTTGATTTCCTGGATGCAGAAAAAAGCGTCGGCGCTGGCGTAGCGGATGCAGCAGGCCGTCACCATGTCCACCGCGCCGCCAATGCAGCCGCCCTGGATGGCGGCGATCACCGGAATGC
>CAIPBW010000217.1 GCA_903863395.1 uncultured beta proteobacterium | reverse complement strand
GCCCGTGCCGGTGGTGCGCATCACGCGCGAGGAAGACCGCAATGGCGGCGCTGCCAACGTGGCCTACAACGTGGTCACGCTCGGCGCACAAGCCTCGTTGCTGACCGTGGTCGGGGCCGACGAGGCCAGCCACAAGCTCGAAGCCCTGGTCGCCAAGACCGGTATCCGCACCCATTTTGACCGTGACCCCGACCTCAAGACCACGGTCAAGCTGCGTGTGATTGGTCGCCAACAGCAGTTGCTGCGCGTGGACTTTGAAAACACCCCCAAGAACGAACTGCTGGCCTCGCAGACCGCCACCTTTGAGCGCCTGCTTGGCGCCCACAATGCAGTGCTTTTTTCCGATTACGGCAAGGGTGGACTGGCGCACGTGAGCGACATGATCGCCAAGGCCCGCGCCCAGGGCAAGCCGATCCTGATCGATCCCAAGGGCAGCGACTATTCGCGCTACCAGAATGCTAGCGTGATCACGCCCAACCGCGCCGAGTTGCAGCAAGTCATTGGTCCCTGGAGCGAGGAGGGCGAACTGCGCGCCAAGGTGCACGCGCTGCGCGCGCAACTGCACCTCGACGCCGTGCTGCTCACCCGCAGCGAACAAGGCATGACGCTGTTTGACGCCCAGGGCGAGCTGCACGTGAGCGCGCAAGCGCGCGAGGTGTTTGATGTCACCGGCGCGGGCGACACCGTGATTGCCACCATGGCGGCGCTGGTTGGCGCGGGTTGGAGCCTGCGCGAAGCGCTGCCCGTGGCCAACCGCGCGGGTGGCGTGGTGGTGGGCAAGTTTGGTACCGCCACCGTTTCCTATGAGGAGTTGTTCGCATGACCCGCATCGTAGTCACCGGCGCGGCCGGATTCATTGGCAGTAACATCATCCAGGGGCTCAACGCGCGCGGCATTGACGACATCATTGCCGTTGACGACATGACCCAGGGCGAGAAGTTTCGCAACCTGGCCGACCTGCAGATTGCCGACTACGTCGACGCCGACGTGTTCTACGACGCCTTTGCCGGGGGGCACTACGGCCAGATCGAAGCCGTGTTCCACGAAGGCGCGTGCAGCGACACCATGGAGCAAAACGGCAAGTTCATGCTGTCCAACAACTACACCCTGACCTGGCAGTTGTTCCAGGCCTGCCAGAAGCGCGGCGCGCGCCTGTTGTACGCCTCGTCGGCGGCCACCTATGGCGGCAGCGACACCTTCCGCGAACAGCCCGCGTTTGAGCGCCCGCTCAACGTGTACGGCTACTCCAAACTGCTGGTGGACCAGCGCATGCGGCGCGAGTGCGGTGCCGACTTCGAGCGCACCAAGATCGGCAAGACGCAGCAGGTGGTGGGCTTTCGCTACTTCAACGTCTATGGGCCGCGCGAGCAGCACAAGGGCCGCATGGCCAGCGTCGCCTTTCACCAGTTCAACCAGTTCAAGGCCGAAGGCCGGGTCAAGCTGTTTGGCGAGTACGGCGGCTACGCAGCGGGCGCACAGATGCGCGACTTCATCCATGTGGACGACGTCGTCGCCGTCAACCTGTGGTTCTTCGACCATCCCGCAGAATGCGGCATCTTCAACCTCGGCACCGGCCGCGCCCAGCCCTTCAACGACATTGCCATTACCGTGGTCAACACCTTGCGCACCCAGTCAGGTGAGGCGGCGCTCACCTTGGAGCAGGCCGCCGCCGCCGGGTTGATTGAGTACATCGCTTTTCCGGAAGCACTGCGTGGCAAATACCAGAGCTACACCCAGGCCGACCTGGGAGCCTTGCACAGCACCGGATGCATGCACGCGTTTTCGACCGTGCAAAACGGCGTGGCGCGCTACGTGCAGTGGCTCCAGGCGAACAACGCATAAGAGCCACACAGGATGACCAGCATGATCAAACGTCTGGTGATGAGCGTGCTCACCCTGTTGGCCGCTTCGGCCATTGGCGCGGTGGAACTCAACAGCGCCAACGAAGCCGAGCTCGACAGCGTCAAGGGCTTTGGCCCCAGCACCACGGCACGCATCCTGCAAGAACGCGCCAAGGGCAACTTCAAGGACTGGGCCGACTTCATGGCCCGCGTCAGAGGCGTCAAGGCACCCGCCGCCAAGAAACTCTCGGACGCCGGGCTCACCGTCAACGGTGCCAGTTACGAGGCACCTGCAAACTCCAAGAATCCTTAGTCCAGCGGCGTGCCGTAGCCGCCACCGCCGGGGGTGTGGATCTCAAACACGTCTCCCGCCCCCATCTCGGTAAAGGCGATATGGCCCAGCACATCGACCGCACCGTTGCTGCGCACCACCTGGTTGATGCCCACCTGCCCGGCCTGGCCGCCGGCCATGCCAAAGGCGCCATGCACGCGACCGTTGGAGAGAATGCTGGCCGTCATCGGTTCCAGAAAGCGCACCCGGCGCACACCACCGTCGCCGCCATGCCACTGGCCCGCCCCGCCTGAGCCGTGGCGAATGGCATAGCTCTGCAGCCGCACCGGGAAGCGGAACTCAAACACCTCGGGGTCGGTCAGGCGTGAGTTGGTCATGTGGGTCTGCACCACGCTGGTTCCGTGAAACCCCTGGCCGGCACCCGAGCCGCCTGAGATGGTTTCGTAGTACTGGACCTTGGCATTGCCAAAGGTGAAGTTGTTCATGGTGCACTGGCTTGCTGCCATGCGCCCTAGCGCGCCGTAGAGCGCGTTGGTGATGCAGCTTGAGGTCTCCACGTTGCCCGCCACCACCGACGCCGGTGCGCGCGGGTTGAGCATCGAGCCTTCGGGAATGATGACTTTGAGCGGCTTGAGGCATCCGGCGTTGAGCGGAATGTCGTCGTTGACCAGGGTGCGAAACACATACAGCACCGCAGCCATGCACACAGCCGTGGGCGCGTTGAAATTATTGGTTTGCTGCGCCGAGGTGCCGCTGAAATCGATCTCGGCGCTGCGCGCCGCCGCATCGACCCGAATCGCCACGCAAATCTGTGCGCCGTTGTCCAGCGGCAAGGTGAATTGGCCATCTTTCAACTGGGTGATCACGCGCCGCACCGATTCTTCCGCGTTGTCCTGCACGTGGCGCATATAGGCTTGCACCACGTCGAGCCCGAACTGCTCGACCATCTTGCGCAATTCCTGCACGCCCTTTTCGTTGGCCGCAATCTGCGCCTTGAGGTCGGCCAGGTTTTGCTGCGGGTTGCGCGAGGGGTAGGCACCACTTTGCAGCAACTCCAGCGTCTGCGCCTCGCGCAAGACGCCGCGCTCGACCAGCAGAAAATTGATGATCTGCACGCCCTCTTCTTCAATGCGTGTGGAAAACGGCGGCATCGAGCCCGGCGTGGTGCCGCCAATGTCGGCGTGGTGGCCGCGTGAACCCACATAAAAGAGCGGCGTCTCGGTCGAGCTGCCTGGCAGGTAAACCGGCGTGATCACCGTGATGTCGGGCAGGTGCGTGCCGCCGTGGTACGGGTCGTTGAGCACGTACACATTTCCGGGCTGCATCTGTCCGGCGTTCTCGCGGATCACGGTCTTGATGCTCTCGCCCATCGAGCCCAGGTGCACCGGCATGTGGGGCGCATTGGCAATCAGGTTGCCGTGCGCATCGAACAGGGCGCAACTGAAGTCCAGCCGCTCCTTGATGTTGACCGAGTACGCCGTGTTCTGCAGTTGCAGGCCCATCTGCTCGGCAATGTTCATGAACAGGTTGTTAAACACCTCCAGCAGAACCGGGTCGGCGCGGGTGCCCGCAGCGAACTTGATGGCGCGCTGCTCGCGGCGCTCGAGCACCAGGTGGTCAAGCTCGGTCAGGGTGGCGGCCCAGCCGGGCTCGACCACGGTGGTGGCGTTCTGCTCGGCAATGATGGCAGGCCCGGCGAGCACGTCGCCGCAGCGCATATCTTCGCGCACCACCAGTGCGCCCGGGTGCCACTGGCCGCCCGAGTAGATGCGCACGGTGGCGCGGCGCGGCACCTCACGCGGGGCAAAGGTCGGCCGGGGCGGCTCGGCCGGGGCGTCACCGGCCACCACCGCTTCCACCGACACCGCCTCCACCATCAGCGCCTTGCCGTGCATCACAAAGGCAAAGCGCTGCCGGTAGGCGGCTTCAAAACCGGCTTCAATCTCGTCCAGGCTGCCAAAGGGAACCACCAGGGCCGAGTCGCTTCCGGCGTAGCGCACATGCACGCGCTGGAACAGGGTCACGGCAGCGTTGCTGACCTGCTGGCGCTCCAGTTCGGCAAGCGCTGCCGCCGCCAGCGACTGCAGCGCTGTTTCCATGCGCGCCAGTGCGTGCGCGTCGAGCGTCAGCTCCACGGTCTGCTCACGAATCACGTTCTGGTCCGCCAGCCCCATGCCGTAGGCCGACAGCACCCCGGCCAAGGGATGCACCAGCACGCGCGTCATGCCCAGGGCATCGGCCACCAGACAGGCATGCTGGCCACCGGCACCGCCAAAGCACTGCAGCGTGTAGCGCGTCACGTCGTAGCCGCGTGCCACCGAAATCTTCTTGATGGCGTTGGCCATCTGCTGCACCGCGATCTGGATAAAACCTTCGGCCACGGCCTCGGGCGTACGCCCGGTCTGCGTTGCCAGCACCTCGAACTTGGATTGCGCAGCGGCAAAGCTGAGCGCCTCGTTGGCCTGGGCTCCAAACAGCTTGGGGAAATAGTCGGGCTGCAACTTGCCCACCATGACGTTGGCATCGGTCACGGCCAGGGGGCCACCGCGCCGGTAACTGGCTGGGCCCGGGTTGGCACCCGCACTCTCGGGCCCGACGCGAAAGCGCTCGCCATCAAACTTCAGCAGCGAGCCGCCGCCCGCCGCAACGGTGTGGATGCTCATCATCGGCGCGCGCATGCGCACCCCGGCCACCTGGGTTTCAAACTCGCGTTCAAACTCACCGGCAAAGTGGCTGACGTCGGTAGAGGTGCCGCCCATGTCAAAGCCGATTACCTTGATCGGCCCGCTCAGCGCGCCCGCGCCAAACGCCAGTTGCGCAGTGCGCGCCATACCCACAATGCCGCCTGCGGGGCCACTCAGGATGGCATCCTTGCCCTGGAACGCGTGGGCATCCGTCAGGCCGCCAGAGGACTGCATGAAAAACAGCTTGACCCCCGGCATCTCGGCTGCCACCTGGTCCACGTAGCGCCGCAAAATGGGCGAGAGATAGGCGTCCACCACGGTGGTGTCACCCCGGCCAACAAACTTCATCATCGGGCTGACTTCGTGCGAAGTGCTGATCTGGGTAAAGCCCACTTCCTGCGCTATGGCCTTGGCCGCCTGCTCGTGCGCGCTGTAGCGGTAGCCGTGCATGAACACGATGGCCACACTGCGCAAGCCGCGCGCATGCTGCGCTGCCAGCTCCTTTCTCAACTGCGCCGCATCGAGCGCCTCGACCAGTTCGCCATGCGCGCCCATGCGCTCGCTGGCCTCGACCACGGAGCAGTACAGCAGTTCGGGCAGGATAATGTTGCAGTCAAACAGGCGCGGACGGTTCTGGTAGGCAATGCGCAGCGCATCGCGAAAGCCGCGGGTGGTAACCAGCAAGGTGGGTTCGCCCTTGCGCTCGAGCAACGCATTGGTGGCCACGGTGGTGCCCATCTTCACACACTCAACCTGCTGCGCCGTGATCAGTTCGCCCGGCGTCAGACCCAGCAGATGGCGCATGCCCGCCACTGCTGCGTCACGGTACTGCTCGGGGTTGTCCGACAACAGCTTGTGCGTGATGAGCGTGCCATCCGGGCGCTTGGCCACGATATCGGTGAACGTGCCGCCACGGTCAATCCAGAACTGCCAGCGGTGGGGGGGTAGGTTGTGTATCAAGCGGGTGACTCCGGCCAGAAGAAGAAATTACAGACTGGCCGCCGAGCGCGCCGCCTGGTCATAAATGCCCGAGAGCAACCGCAGCAAGCGCGCCACTTCGCCAATGTCCTTGTTGAGTGCATCGTCGGCATTGAGTGCGTTGATGAGGCAGGATTCGCGTATTGCGCGATAGCGCTCCACATACTCGCGCCCGAGGTCGGTGGATGCGTAGGTCACATCCTTGCCGCTCTTGCTGGAAACCACCACCCCCAGGCCCTGCAATTTCTTGAGCGAATAGTTGATGAGGTGGGTGTCTTCGACGTTCATGATGAAGCAGATATCGGCCAGGCGCTTGTTGCGGGCGCGGTGCGTCACGTGGTGCAGCACCAGTACGTCCAGCGGCATCAGGTCCTTGAGTCCAGCCGCGCTCATGCAGTGCACCACCCAGCGCTGAAACGCGTTGCCCGCCACAATCAGGCCAAACTCGAATTCACTCATCTCGGCACTGCGCGGCGAAACCAGGTGCGCTGAGGACACAATAGGGTCTGCGGTTTTCTTGTTCATGGAACGTTTCCGGTGTGCATCTTTGTTGCGTCCTTGTGTTGAAGACGGAACGATCATAATTTGTCAACAAATTGTTGACGATTAGGGAAAATACCAACGACAATTTATCCGCCCCTGTTTACAGTAACGTGTCGTCCAACCAACCACAGGAGTAATCGAATGCAACGTCGCGCTTTTTCCCTGACAGCGGCTGCCGCCGTGTTTGCCTTGACCGCAGGCGTGGCTTGTGCCCAAACCAAGTGGGACCTGGCCAGCGCCTACCCCGCCACCAACTTCCACTCCGAAAACCTGGTGCAGTTCGCCAGTGACGTCGAAAAAGCCACCGGCGGCAAGCTCAAGATCACGGTGCACTCCAACGCCTCGCTGTTCAAGGCCCCCGAAATCAAGCGCGCCGTGCAAGGCGGCCAGGCCCAGGCGGGTGAAATCATTTTTGCCAACTTCCAGAACGAGTGGCAAATCTACGGTGCCGACGGCCTGCCCTTCCTGGCCGACAGCTACGACGAAGCCGCCAAGCTGTACAAGGCCCAAAAGCCGATGATCGAGAAGAAACTGGCCGAGCAGGGCATGGGCCTGTTGTACTCCGTGGCCTGGCCGCCCCAAGGCATTTACACCAAGAAGCCGCTCAATTCGGCAGCCGACCTCAAGGGCGTGAAGTGGCGCGCCTACAGCCCCGCCACCAGCCGCATTGCCGAGTTGGTGGGCGCGCAGCCGGTGACCGTGCAGGCGGCCGAGCTGTCGCAGGCGCTGTCCACCGGCATCGTTGATTCGACCATGACTTCCGGTGCCACCGGTGTGGACAGCAAGCTCTACGAGAGCCTGAAGTACTACTACGACACACAGGCCTGGTTGCCCAAGAACGCGGTGCTGGTAAACAAGCAGGCGTTTGACGCGCTTGACAAACCCACCCAGGAAGCCGTGCTCAAGGCCGCCGCCGCGGCCGAGGCACGCGGCACGGCAGCGAGCAAGCGGGTCAACCTGGAAACGCTGGAAAAACTCAAGGCCAACGGAATGCAGGTGGTTACGCCTTCAGCACAGCTCAAGGCCGACCTGAAGAAAGTGGGCGACACCATGCTCAAGGAATGGCTGGAAAAGGCCGGACCAGAAGGCAAGGCGCTGATCGACGCGTTCAGCAAACCCTGATCCATGCGGCGCACACTCAACTTCCTCTACGACGGTTGCGCCGCACTTGCGGCGCTGTGCATGGTAGGTTTGCTGGTCATGGTGATGCTGTCGATTCTGAGTCGGCAGCTGGGCTTTAACGTGCGCGGCACCGACGCCTACGCGGGCTACATGATGGCTGGGGTCGGCTTTCTCGCCCTGGCCAGCACCTTGAAGAAGGGCGAGCACATCCGCGTCACGCTGATCCTCAACGCCCTGCACGGCCCGCTGCGCCGGGCGCTGGAAATCTGGAGCCTGGGCGTGGCCGTGCTGCTGAGCACGCTGATGGCGTTTTACAGTTGCCGCCTGGCCTGGCAGTCCCTGCAGTTCAACGACGTCTCCACCGGCAACGATGCCACGCCGCTATGGATACCGCAGTTGGTCATGGCGCTGGGCAGCGTGGTGCTTGCCATTGCCTTTGTCGATGACCTGGCTCTGGAGCTGCTGGGCAAACGCGCACGTGTGGAAAGCAGCGAGATGCTGCGCAATGAATAAGGCCTGGGCCCACCACCATGAATGACATGCTTGTCACGGCGCTGCTGATCGGTGCCTTGTTTCTGATTCTGGGCAGCGGTGTCTGGATTGGCCTGACGCTCTCGGGCGTAGCCTGGCTGGGCATCCAGATTTTTTCTGCACGGCCCGCCGGTGACGCCATGGCGGTCACGATCTGGGGCTCGTCCTCGGGCTGGACGCTCACCGCACTGCCGCTGTTTGTCTGGATGGGCGAAATCCTGTTTCGCACCCGGCTCTCGCAGGACATGTTCAAGGGCTTGGCACCCTGGATGCAATCCCTGCCGGGGCGGCTGCTGCACACCAACGTCGTGGGTTGCGCCATCTTTGCCGCAGTCTCCGGCTCCAGTGCCGCCACCTGCGCCACCATTGGCAAGATGACCTTGCCCGAACTCAAACGGCGCGGCTATCCGGACGACATCTCGATTGGCACACTCGCGGGCTCGGGCACCCTGGGCCTCTTGATTCCGCCCTCGATCATCATGATCGTCTACGGCGTGGCGGCAGACGTGTCCATTGGCGACCTGTTCATTGCCGGGGTGCTGCCAGGGATTCTGCTGGCGCTGCTGTTTTCGGGCTACATCGTCTATTGGGCCTTGCGCAACCCCGAGAAGGTTCCGCCACGCGACGCGCCCATGAGCTTCGCGCAAAAGCTGCGCCAGTCCTCCAGCCTGATCCCGGTCGTGCTGCTGATCACGGCGGTGCTGGGCTCGATCTATGCCGGTATTGCCACCGCGACCGAAGCCGCCGGTGTGGGCGTGGTCGGATCGCTGCTGCTGTCCACCGTGCAGGGCTCGATGAACTGGCCCACGTTTCGCGAGTCGCTGCTGGGCGCAACGCGCCTGTACTGCATGATTGCCATGATTCTTGCCGGTGCTGCCTTTCTGACCCTGGCCATGGGCTACATCGGCCTGCCACGGCATCTGGCCGAATGGATTTCCAGCTTGGGCTTGACCCGGTTCGGCCTGATCATGGTGCTGATGGTGTTCTTCATCGTGCTGGGCTGCTTTCTCGATGGCATCAGCATGGTGGTGCTGACCATTGGCGTGCTCATGCCCACCGTGACGGCGGCCGGAATTGACCCGATCTGGTTTGGCATTTTCATTGTGCTGGTGGTTGAGATGGCGCAGATCACGCCGCCCGTGGGCTTTAACCTGTTTGTGCTGCAAGGCATGACCGGCAAGGAACTGACCTACATTGCCCGCGTGGCCTTGCCCCTGTTCTTCCTGATGGTGGCTGCGGTGCTGCTGATCTACTTTGTGCCCGGCATCGTGACCTGGCTACCGCAGCAAATGAAGCACTAGCCCCCTCGCGGTGACGACCATGCTACCCGTACTCGCCATCTGCATCGGAGCCTGCGTGGGTGCCCTGGCACGCTGGCAGCTCAGCCTGTGGCTCAACACCGTCACCCTGGGCGGAATCGACCTGCCCTTTGGCACACTCACGGCGAATCTGCTTGGCGGCTACCTGGTGGGTATTTGCGTGGCGGTGTTTCACGCCATGCCGCAGCTCGACCCGGTGTGGCGGTTGGCGCTGGTGACCGGTTTTCTGGGGGCGCTGACCACGTTCTCCAGCTTTTCGGCTGAAGTGGTCACCATGCTCATGCAGCAACGCTATGCGCTGGCACTGGGCACCGCCGCCCTGCACCTGCTCGGCTCCCTGGCACTCACCGTAGCAGGCATGCGAACCGCTACTTTTTTTATAGCTGGAAGCACCTGAACCAGCGCCAATGCGGGCGCTCCAGCCTTTAGAATACGGGCCACGTCAATAGGGGTGCTGTACGCCACCTGTTACGCGATAGACTTGCCAGGGCTCATCCGCCCGCTGCAGCCTGTCGCAGGACAAACTCTCAACCGGAGAAAAATGTGAACGCTTTGCTCAAGTTCTCAAAGGCTGTCGACTGGCTCAATGGCCAGATCGGCAAATACGTCATTTGGCTGATTCTGGCCTCCACCGTCATCAGCGCGGTCAACGCGGCAGTGCGCAAGGCCTTCAATATCGGCTCCAACGCCTTTTTGGAAGTGCAGTGGTACCTGTTTGCCGCCTCCTTCATGATCGCCTCGGCCTACACCCTGCTCAACGGCGAGCACGTCAAGATTGACGTGATCTACAGCAAGCTCTCCAAGCGCACCCAGACCTGGATTGACGTGCTGGGCTTCACCTTCTTCCTCACCCCGGTATGCAGCGCCATCCTCTGGTACGGCGTGCCATTTTTCCTCAAGGGCTTGCACACCGGTGAAATGTCATCCAACGCCGGTGGCCTGATTCGCTGGCCGGTGTACATGATGATGCCGCTGGGATTTTCGCTGCTGCTGCTGCAGGGCTGGTCGGAGTTGATCAAGCGCGTCGCCTTCCTGCAGGGTCTGATTGAGGACCCGACCGCCAAGAAGGTGGAAAAGACCGCCGAAGAAGAACTGGCAGAGGCGATTCGCCAACTTGCCGAATCCAAGAACAAAGCAGCCTGAGCGAGGAATACCAGTCATGGAACTTATTACCGGCAATATGGCCCCGATCATGTTCGCGGGCTTGATTCTCTTCTTGCTGATCGGCTTTCCCGTCGCCTTCAGCCTGGGCGCGTGCGGCTTGTTCTTCGGCTTCATCGGCGTGCAAATGGGCATGCTGCCCGAAGCGTTGCTGCAAGCCCTGCCGCTGCGCCTGTTTGGCATCATGCAAAACGACACCTTGCTTGCCATTCCGTTCTTCACCCTGATGGGCCTGATTCTGGAACGCAGTGGCATGGCCGAGGATTTGCTCGAAACCATTGGCCAGTTATTTGGCCCGGTGCGCGGCGGTCTGGCTTTTGCGGTGATTTTTGTTGGTGCCTTGCTGGCGGCCACCACCGGCGTGGTGGCAGCGTCGGTGATCTCGATGGGCCTGATCTCGCTGCCCATCATGCTGCGCTACGGTTACGACCGGCGCGTGGCCTCGGGCGTGATCGCCGCCTCGGGCACGCTGGCGCAAATCATCCCGCCATCACTGGTACTGATCATCCTGGCCGACCAGTTGGGTCGCAGCGTGGGCCAGATGTACAAGGGCGCGTTCATTCCCGGCTTCATGCTCACCGGCATGTACGTGGGCTACATCATCTTCATCGCCATCATCCGCCCGACCTGGGTGCCGGCCTTGCCGATCGAAGCACGCACCATCCGCGAAGACGATGGCAAGAGCGGCCTGCGCTCGCTCCTGGTGCTGACCATCATTTCAACCGTTGTGGCGGTGTACTTTGGCCAGCACTATGCCAACGTCTATAGCTGGTTCAAGGGCGAGTTGGTGGAGAGCGTGGCCACCGATGAAACCATCGTGGTGGCCATGTGCGCGGGCGTGATGCTGGCCTTTGTGATTGCCTCGATCAACAAAGTCACCGGCCTGGGCCTGCTCTCGCGCATGGCCGAGCGCGTGACCTTTGTGCTGATTCCGCCGCTGCTGCTGATCTTCCTGGTTCTGGGCACCATCTTTTTGGGCATTGCCACCCCGACCGAAGGCGGTGCCATGGGCGCAGTGGGGGCCTTCATCATGGCCATGGCGCGTGGTCGCCTGAGCATGAAGTTGCTCAAACAGGCGCTCACCACCACCACCAAACTGGCGAGCTTTGTGGTCTTCATTCTGGTGGGCTCCACCATCTTCAGCCTGGTGTTCCAGGGCGTTGACGGCCAGAAGTGGGTCGAGCATCTCTTGACGGGCCTGCCTGGTGGACAAACCGGCTTCTTGATCGTGGTGAACCTGCTGGTGTTCTTCCTGGCGTTTTTCCTGGACTTCTTTGAGCTCTCGTTCATCGTCGTGCCCCTGCTCGCGCCCGTGGCCGACAAGCTCGGCGTGGACCTGATCTGGTTTGGCGTGCTGCTGGGCGTGAACATGCAGACCTCGTTCATGCACCCGCCGTTCGGCTTTGCCCTGTTCTACCTGCGCAGCGTGGCAGCCTCGGTGCCCTACACCGACCGCATTACCAAGAAGTTGACTGAGCCGGTAACCACGATGCAGATTTACTGGGGTGCCGTTCCGTTTGTGTTGATCCAGGTAGTGATGGTGGCGCTGATCATCTTCTTCCCCGGCATTGTCTCCAGCGGCCTCGACAAGGAAGAGGTCTATGACATGGACAAGATCAGCGCCGAAATGCAGGCGACCATGCAAGACCAGGCCGCAGAGGCACCGCAGCCCGGCGCAGACGCCTCAGCCCCCACCGATGGCATGCCCGTGCCACCGGCAGCCAGCCAGGACAACGCCAACGACGACCCAATGAAGGCGCTGCAGGAGTCGATGGACAAGGCCAAAAAGTAAGGGCCGCGTTCCTGCTGCGGCCACCTTTTACGGTAACCACCATGAGCCAACTCAAACTGACCTATTTCGACTTTCACGGCGGGCGCGGCGAAGCGGCGCGGCTGGCCTTGCACCTGGGCAATATTGCGTTCGAGGATTACCGCTTTGCTTTTCCTGAGTTTGCCCAATTGCGCAAATCCACGCCGCTGGGGCAGGTGCCAACCCTGCACGTCGATGGCGTGCAGGTGACGCAAAGCGATGCGATCACGCGCTATGCGGGCAAGCTTGCGGGCCTGTACCCCACCGACCCGTTCCAGGCCCTGCTGTGCGACGAAGTGATGGATGGCCTGGAGGACATCAACGTCAAGTTGGGTGCCTCATTTGGCTTGACCGGCGACGCTCTCAAGGAGGCGCGCGCTGCGCTGGTTGCGAGCCCCTTGCCCCAGTACCTGGGGTGGCTGCAGCGCCAACTTCAGGCGCATGGTGGCCAGTATTTTGCCGACCAGCGCCTCACCATTGCCGACCTGAAGGCGTTTGTGTTTGTGCGCGGCCTCACCTCTGGCCGCCTGGACCATATTCCAACCGATCTGGTGCAGACGGTTGCACCCGACCTCGTCGCCCACGTGCAACGCATTGCACAGACACCGGCTATTGCGCAGTACTACGCCAAGTTCGGGCTCTAACG
>CAIPBW010000216.1 GCA_903863395.1 uncultured beta proteobacterium | reverse complement strand
TTGTAGTCAAAGCTCGACGGAGTCTTGCCGTCTTCCATCAGCGAGCCGTCCATCATCACCGAGCCAAAGCCCAGATTCAGCGCACCCTGGCAGATCTTGGCGCTGGTGCCATGGTCCTGGTGCATCACCAGCGGGATGTGCGGCCACTGCTCGGCAGCAGCCAGGATCAGGTGCTTGATAAAGCTCTCGCCCGCGTACTTGCGCGCCCCCGCGCTGGCTTGCAGGATGACCGGCGCACCGACCTCATCGGCCGCCGTCATCACGGCTTGCACCTGCTCCAGATTGTTGACGTTGAACGCCGGAATGCCGTAGCCGTTGGCTGCCGCGTGGTCGAGCAGTTCGCGCATGGAAACGAGTGCCATTTTCTGTCCTTCGCAAAGTTGGTAAGTGGGGGTAACTTGTACTGACGCGCTGATTTTACCGACCAGGCGGGATCGGGCGGATATCAAATGGAGAACGGCACGCTTTTTGTTGAGGCGTTGGTCTCCGGATGCGCCGGGCCCCTGGGGTCAGAGCCCGATTTCGTTCAGCGCCACCGGTCTCCGACAAGATCGTTGTCCTGAATCGGGATCTGACCCCATGACCCCTCGTTGGCGGGAGCGCGACAGGTTTGGCCGCTGTTCATCAGCCAGCAGGCTGACTCCCACAAAGTGCCTCCAGAGTGGGCGAACCCCGCGCTAGCTAACTCGGCAGATTTTGAGCATGTTGGTGCCGCCGGGCTCGCCCATGGGTTCGCCGCAGGTGATGGCGTAGACGTCGCCGACTTGCACGATGCCTTTGGACTTGAGGTAGTCCTCGGCGTCGGCCAGCGCGGTGTCGCGGTCGGCGCTGGTGTCCATCAGCAGCGGGCGCACGTTGCGGTACAACGTCATGCGGCGCTGCGTTGCCACCTTGGGCGTGAGCGCGTAAATCGGCACCTGGATCAGGTGGCGGCTCATCCACAGCGGCGTGGAGCCGCTATCGGTCATGGCCACAATCGCCTTGGCGTCCAGGTGGTGGGCGGTAAACAGCGCCCCCATGGCGATGGCGTGGTCGATGCGCAGAAACGTCTTGCCGGTGAAGTCGGCGTCGATCTTGATCGGATCGCCCCCTTCGGCGGCCAGACAGATCTTGGCCATCTCGATCACCGTTTCCAGCGGGTACTTGCCCGCGGCGGTTTCGGCGGACAGCATCACGGCGTCGGTGCCGTCAAGCACGGCGTTGGCCACGTCGCTGACCTCGGCGCGGGTGGGCACCGGGTTGGTAATCATGGACTCCATCATCTGCGTGGCGGTGATCACCACCTTGTCGTGCTCGCGTGCCATCTTGATCATGCGTTTTTGCAGCGCGGGCACGGCGGCATTGCCGACCTCCACCGCCAAGTCACCGCGCGCCACCATGATGCCGTCGCTGGCGAGCAGGATTTCTTCGAGCCGGGGAATGGCCTCGGCGCGCTCGATCTTGGCAATCAGGCCCGGGCTGTGCCCAAACTCGGCCGCCGCCACGTTGCACAACTGGCGCGCCATTTCCATGTCGGTGGCGTTCTTGGGAAAACTCACGGCCACGTAGTCGGCCTGGAAACTCATCGCCGTGCGGATGTCTTCCATGTCCTTGCCGGTCAGGGCCGGTGCCGTCAGCCCGCCGCCCTGGCGGTTGATGCCCTTGTTATTGGAGAGTTCGCCACCGAGCTTGACCGTGGTGTACACCGCCTCGCCCTTGACGTGGTCTACCGTGATCACAATCAGCCCGTCGTTGAGCAGCAGCACATCACCGGCCTTGACCTCGCGCGGCAATGCCTTGTAGTCCAGCCCCACAGCATGGATGTCGCCAAGCTCCTGGCGCGCAGCGTCGAGCACAAACTTTTGCCCCGGCTCCAGAAACACCTTGCCTTCGGCAAACTTGCCGACCCGGATCTTGGGGCCTTGCAGGTCGGCCATGATGGCCACTTCGCGCCCGGCGCGCTGGGCCGCCTGGCGTACCAGGGCGGCGCGGTCGATGTGGTCCTGCGCGCGTCCGTGGCTGAAGTTCAGGCGCACGACGTTGACGCCGGCTCGAATCATCTGCTCGAGCAGGGCCGGGTCGCTGGAAGCCGGGCCCAGGGTGGCAACAATCTTGGTAGCGCGACGTGGCATGCAGTGGTTCTCCTCTTGGTATTGGTGTTGGTATGCGCCATTTTCACACGGAACCTGGGGCGCAAAAATGTGTTTCAATGGAGCCTGTTCCATTCCCTGTTCAGCCGCCCACCTGCACCATGCCCGAAACCGACGCGCCCGCTGCCGACCTTCTGGAAAGCTCCCACGGCAAACCCAAGCTGCTGGTGGTGGACGACCAGCCCATCAACATCCAGGTGCTCTACCAGGCCTTTGCCAAGGACTACCAGGTGTTCATGGCCACCAGTGGAGCGCAAGCCCTGGTGCTGTGCAAGGACAACCCGCCCGACCTGATCCTGCTCGACATCGTGATGCCCGGCATGGACGGCTTTGAGGTCTGCCAGCGCCTCAAAAGAGACGAGGCCACACGCAATATTCCGGTCATCTTTGTTACCGCGCACAACGACCCCGCGCAAGAAACCCACGGCCTGAGCCTGGGCGCGGTGGACTTTATCGGCAAGCCGGTCAACCCCTCGGTGGTGCGCGCACGCGTCAAAACCCACCTGACGCTCAAGTTCCAGTCGGACCTGATGCGCAAACTGGTGTTTCTGGATGGCCTCTCGGGCGTCTTCAACCGCCGTTACTTTGACCAGCAGTTGCCCACCGAGTGGTCACGCGCGGTACGCAGCAATGCGCCGCTGTCGCTGATCATGGTCGATGTGGACTGCTTCAAGCTTTTCAACGACTGCTACGGCCACCAGTCGGGCGACGACTGTTTGCGCCAGATTGCAGTAGCCCTCAAGGGCAGCCTCAAGCGCCCGGCCGACCTGGTGGCGCGCTACGGCGGCGAAGAGTTCGCCTGCATACTGCCCGACACCCCGTTTGACGACGCCCTGGCCCTGGCCAGCGAGATGGAGCGCAGGGTGCGCGGCCTGTACATCGCGCACAAGGCTTCCACCGTAGCCAGCATCGTGACCATCAGCGCCGGCCTGGCCACACGCACGGTGGATTCGGTAGGCGATGCGCCCAAACTGCTAGGTCTGGCCGATGACCAGTTGTACCTGGCCAAGGAAAGCGGCCGCGGTCGCGTTCAGGGAAAAGTCCTCTAACGTCGACCCTTTTGCCGCGCCTCAGGCGCGTGAGTCGAACTGCAGGATGGCGCGCGCCATCTGTTCCAGCGGCAGCACCTCATCCACCGCGTTGAGCTTGATCGCCTCCTTGGGCATGCCAAACACCACGCAGGTTTCCTCGTTCTGGGCAATGGTTCTGGCGCCGCAGTCGTGCAGCGCCTTCATGCCGCGCGCGCCGTCGTCGCCCATGCCGGTGAGGATGATGCCCAGCGCATCACGCCCGGCGCACTCGGCTGCCGAACGAAACAGCACGTCGACCGAGGGCTTGTGGCGGTTGACCGCCGGGCCGTCGCGCACCACCGCAAAGTACTGCCCGGCCGCCTTGCGCAACTGCATGTGCAGGCCCCCGGGCGCAATCAGCACCACACCGCGCTCAAGGCGGTCGCCGTCACGCGCCTCGCGCACATTCATCGCGCAGATGCCGTCCAGGCGCTTGGCGTACATGGCGGTAAATTTTTCCGGCATGTGCTGGGTGATGGCGATTCCCGGCGCGTCGGCGCTCAGGCTGGTCAGCACCATTTCCAGCGCCTGCGTGCCGCCGGTAGAGCTGCCAATCACCACCGGCTTGTTGAGTGCCAGCGCGTGCACCGATGCCAGCAGTGACCCTGCCTTGACCGCCGCCTTGGGCGCAATGCCTTCCAGCGCCGCCGGTCGCCCGCGCGGGCGCGAGCGCGCTGCAGTCTTGAGCGTCTGGATCATTTCACGGCGCGAGTCGGCCAGGTACTGCTTGAGCCCCAGGCGCGGCTTGCTCAGCACCGCCACCGCGCCGCAGGCCAGGGCTTCGAGTGCCACCTTGCTGCCCTCGGTGGACAAAGTCGAGCAGATGACCGTCGGCAAAGGCGTATCGGCCATGATCTGGCGCAGGAAGGTGAGCCCATCCATGCCCGGCATTTCAATGTCGAGCAGCAGCACATCGGGCTTGTTCCGGCGGATCATGTCCATTGCCAGCAACGGATTGGGCGCGCTGCCCACCAGTTCGATTTCAGGATGGCCCGAGAGCATGTGCGCCAGCGCCTGGCGCACCACGGCAGAGTCATCCACCACAAAAACCCGCACACTCATGGTGTGATCCCCTGTTCTGCAAATACTGTTTCCACCAGCGGGTCGCCTGCACCCACCGTCCATGACACCTTGCGGTAACCATTGCCGCCCAGGCAATGGTCCACCACGTGCACCCCCGCCTGCGCCAGGGCGTCGAGCACCCACTGCACATTGGCGTCGCCCACGTGGCGCGCCGCAAACAATTTGGGGAACATGTTGCCGCCGCCAAACACATAGGCGTCGCAGTGCGTGGGGTTGACCCCGACCGCACGCAGCCGGGCAAACATCTCGCGCATCGCCACCTCGCCAAAGGCGGTGTTGCGCACGTTGGCGGCACTGGGCTTGCCCACGTGCACGATATGGCACATCACGCCCACGGTGCGGCGCGGGTCGGTCAGGATCACGCTCACGCACGAACCCAGCAGCGTCTTGAGCTGGTCACCGGCCTGGCCCAGCGCCACGTCGCCGGGCATCAGCTCGGCCGCCATGGCATAGCTGCCAGCAAGCGGTGTGGCGCGGGCGAGTCTCTTTACCATGGGTGACAAGGTAACGGGCGAGCGGTCATGGTGCCTTGCGGAATGCGCCGGGCTGCAGCGTCTGCAGCGGCGTCTTGCACGGCACCCGCCCCTCGGCCGTCCCCAGAAAAAACAGGCCGCCCGGGCGCAGCGTGGCCAGCACGCGATCGACCACGTCGATCTTGGTCGGGGGGTCAAAGTAGATCAGCACATTGCGCAGGAAGATCACGTCAAACGGGCCAAGCCCGTCAAACGGCTTGCACAGATTGAGTTGCCCAAACTCCACCCGCGTGCAAATCTTGTCCTGCAGCTTGGACTGCCCTTCCATCGGCCCTTCGCCGCGCAGACAGTAGCGGCGCAAGCGCTCGGGCGACACCGCGCGCAGACGGTCGTTGGGGTACACCGCCTCCTGGGCGCTCAGGAGCACGCGCTGGCTGATGTCGGTGGCCAGAATCGACCAGTCCGGCCCGACCCGGCCCTGGGTCTGCATATCGGCCAGCAGCATGGCAGTGCTGTAGGCCTCGTCACCAAACGAGGCGGCCGCACTCCACACCGACAGCGGCGTCTTGCTGCGCCGCTGCATCAGCTCGCGCTCCAGCAGTTCGTAGTGTTTGGGCTCGCGAAAGAAATAGGTTTCGTTGGTGGTGAGCAAGTCCACCGCCATCTGGAACTCGGCCGCCTGCGACACATCGTCAAGGATGGCGATGTACTCGGCAAACCCGCCCAGGCCCAGGCGCTGGATGCGCGGCGCAAGGCGCGAGTGGATCAGCGACTTCTTGGATTCGTTGTACGACAGCCCCACCGCCTCGTACATGATGTCGGCGATTTGCCTGAACTCGCGATCACTAAAAGATAGGGCGGACACGGTGCTCGATTCAGTGGAGTGGGTGGGTGAACGAAATGCCTTGGGGGGCTATTTTGCCTGCTGGCGGCGGCGTTTTCATGCCGTGCCCTCGTGATCACCGGCGAGCAGCGCCATGGCCTCGATATCGAGCGCCTGCTCGGGCGCGAGAATGGTCACCAGCAGATCACCCACCCGGCCCAGGCCGCTGATGAACTGGCGCGCAACGCTGGTACCAAATTGGGGCGCGGGTTCGATCCGGCTCTCGGCAATGTCAACCACCTCGTTAACCGCATCGACCATCAACCCGAGCTCAACCCGCTCGCCCTCCAGCGTTGCGTCAAAAATCACGACGCAGGTTTTCTTGCCCACCTGGGAGCGGCTGCGCCCCAGGCGCACCTGCAGGTCAATCACCGGCACCACCGCGCCGCGCAGGTTCATCACGCCGCGCACAAACGCGGGCATCAGGGGGACTACCGTCACGCTGGCGTACTGGATGATTTCGCGCACCACGCGGATATCGAGCGCAAACACCTCGTCGCCCAGCGCAAACGTAAGGTACTGCGCTTGCTCACCCATGCCGCGCGCCCTCAATACGGCCTGAAGTTGGCATCGTCCGCCCTGGCGCGCACCGGCGCTGCAGTTAACGCCGAACCCAGACGCGGCGGCACGCCACGACGCTCGGGCGCACGCAGCACCTCAGGGCGCCCACGCAGCACCGGCGCGTCTTCCTGCCCGATGTTGAAAAACGCCACCGACTGCTGCAACTGCTCGGCCTGGTCCGAGAGTTCTTCGCTGGTGGCAGCGAGCTGTTCCGAGGCTGACGCGTTTTGTTGCGTGGCTTTGCTGAGCTGCCCCATGGCACCGCCAATTTGCACCACCGACTCGCTTTGCTCGGCGCTGGCAGCAGCAATCTCCTGCACCAGCTCGCTGGTCTTTTGGATGCTGGGGACGATTTCGTCGAGCAACTTGCCTGCACGCTCGGCGGTGGAGACGCTGTTGCCCGCCAAGCCACCAATTTCCTTGGCCGCTTGCTGGCTGCGTTCGGCCAGTTTGCGCACCTCGGCTGCCACCACGGCAAAGCCCTTGCCGTGTTCACCGGCACGCGCGGCTTCGATCGCAGCGTTCAAGGCCAGCAGATTGGTCTGGTAGGCAATGTCGTCCACGATGCCGATCTTGGCGGCGATCTGCTTCATCGCCACCACGGTCTGGTTGACGGCACTGCCGCCTTCGACGGCCTCCTTGCTGGCCTTGGTGGCCATGCCGTCGGTAACCTTGGCGTTATCGCTGTTTTGCGTGATCGAAGCTGACATTACATCAACCTGCGCGGTAGTCTCTTCCACGCTGGCGGCCTGCTCGCTGGCGGCTTGCGACAGCGACTGCGCCGTGGCCGACACCTGGTTGGCCGCGCCGGTGAGTGCATCAGCCGCGGCGCGCACTTCGCCCATCACCCGGGTCAGGTTCTCGGCGGTGGAGTTGGCGTTGTCCTTGACCTTGCCAAACAGCCCTTCGTAGTCGCGCTCGATGCGCTTGGTGAGGTCACCCTCGGCAAAGGCGGCCAGCAGTTCGGAGACATCGTTCAGGCCTTGCTCGCTGGTTTCCATGAGCTGGTTCATGCCTTGGCTCAGCATCGCAAAAAAGCCGGTCTTGTCGGCCGTGCCCACGCGCTGGCCGAATTCGCCCGCCGCTGCAGCTTGCACTATGGAGGCCACTTCCTTTTCCACATTGACTTCGGCGGTGCGGTCGGCCCACTCGGCCACGGTGCCCACGCGCTTGCCGGAGGCATCCAGAATGGGATTGGCCGCCAGCCCGAAGTACAGCGACCCCACCTGGATCTGGGTGCGGTAGCTGCTTTTCAGCGACGACAGCAATTGTTGCTGGTGGCTGGGATTTTTGTGAAAGATGTCGATGTTCGCGCCCATGAGCTTGCGCGCATCAAACTGCGGCAAGACCTTGCGCAACTCGCTCTCGTTGCGCAGCATCATCGCCGTCACGGTTTCGTTCATGTAGATGATTTCGTTGTCGACGTTGGCAATCATCACGTTGGTGCTGCACTTGTCCAGCGCGTTGCGGATGCGCAGGTTTTCTGCGGCAATGCGGGCGTCGCGATCCTGCGCCAGATGCTGCTCGGCCGCTGCCGCCTGCTCGGCCAGCACCTTGGCTTCCATGTTTTTGAGCGACTGGTTCATGGCGGCCTGGGAAGTCTGGAAACTCCCACGCAACCCGGTGGCCTGCCCCAGCCGGAAAAACTTGCCCTGGGCCGCATACTGCAAGGCCGTGGCCTGCTCCCTGAAACAGGCTTCGAGCTGGTCGAGCATGTCGTTCATTTCCCAGCACAGGCCACTGAACTCGGTGTTGGGTGCAATGTTGGTAATGCGGTTGCCAAATTGGCCTTGCGCCACTTCGCCAGCCAGGGCGCGCACGCCCGCGAGCAACTGCGTATTGGGCACCAGGCGACGCGCCCACACCAGCAGCAGCACGGCGCAGGGCAGCAGGGGCAAAAGCAGGGTCCAGTCGGCATGGCTTTGCCACATCTGTGCTGCCGCGCCCGCAACCAGCAGCGCGCCCGCGCCACTGGCAAAGCGCCCCGATTCAGATTGAAAGAATGAATGACTCATAGCTTGCTCCCTTGTTGGCCAACAGTTCTGTCAAAACGGCCAGCGAAACCGCACAAGCATCCTTGGATCCGGCACGCCGCTCCTCGTCGAGCATCTTGCGATAGAGGTCGGACACCACCCCAATCGTCTGTGGCTTGGGCTTGCGCCGCACCGAAAAATACCCTTCCACCCGCCCCTGCGCATCGAGCGACGGCGTGACATTGGCAAACACCCAATAGAAGCTGCCGTCCTTGGACATGTTCTTTACGTAGGCGAAGCATTCCTTCTGCGCCTGCAAGGTGTCCCACAGGTAGCGAAACACGCCGCGCGGCATGTCGGGGTGGCGCACGATGTTGTGCTGCGCGCCCAGCAATTCCTGCTCGGAATAGCCGGAGTACTCGATGAAGATCTGGTTGCCGTAGGTGATGCGGCCTTTCAGATCGGTCTTGGATACGAGGAAATCATCCTCGCGCATGACCTTCTCATGCGAGGTCGGTACGATACTTTTGTCTTTCATTGCCTGCTCATGAAGGGGGAAATTTCACTTTTCGCACAATCAAGATGGGCTTGCAAGCACGGTTACAGCTTGTTTACAACTCTGTGCGTTTCAGCCCCGTGATGGCGAGAGGTTGTCCCTGCGAGCGCAGCGCGGCAGTCCATGCAGGCATGGATCGCCACGGCCTGCGGCCTCGCGATGACGAAGGGTTCTGGCCTCGAGATGACCGGCAAGGAGTGACGGCCTCGCGATGACGGGCGCCGTGTGCCGGGGTCAGGTGCAGAGCTTGGAGACTGCGCTGACGAGTTGGGTTGGCGAAAACGGCTTGACCATCCAGGCCTTGGCACCGGCGGCCTTGCCCTGCTCCTTTTTCTCTTCCTGGCTCTCGGTGGTGAGCATCAGGATGGGCAGGAACTTGTAGGCCGGCAGCAATTTGGCTGCCTTGACGAACTCGATACCGTTCATGACCGGCATGTTGACATCGCAAATTGCCATATTGATCTGGCGGCCATCGAGCAGGGCCAGCGCGGCCTTGCCGTCACCGGCTTCGAGCACGCTGTAGCCCGCGCCGGTCAGCGCCATCTTCACCACCTGGCGCAAGCTGGCAGAGTCATCAATCACCAAAATAGTTTTAGCCATTCCAACCTCGATTAAAAGAAAGTAGTTTCGTTGCTGTCGTCCTGCGCGCACTCCGTGCCCGCAATCTCACTGTGGATGACGCGCTGCTCCGACATCGCGTACTGCGACTCCAGCTGCGCCAGCCAGGCGTCAAGCTCCGGTGCAGGCGCGCCACCCTGGAGGGCGTCTTGCAGCCGCGCCATATCGCCTTCGAGCAAGGCCATCATCTGGCTGATGCGGTCCTGGTACTGGAACCCCATGTACATGCGGTCCACCTGGGCGGCCACCATTTGCGTCTCGTGCTGGAACGGGCGCGCCACCTGCTCCAACACCCCCACCGCACGGCGCACCATGGCCAGCACCTCTTCAATCGCCGCGCGGCCACCGGCCGAGAGTTGCGCATCCTGCAGCAAGGGCGACAGCTTGTGCTCGCACGCCGCCACCAGCCCACTGACACCCCCATTGGTTTGAGTCAGTGCGTCGTTGATCTGTTCAGACTGGCGCTCGGCCATGTTGATGTGCGGCCCGATGTCAGAGAAGGCCTGCAACATTTCTGCCACCGCAGCTTCGGATTGCGCGCGCGAAGTCGCCAGGTGGCGACTCCACACCGGCAAAAGACCGGCGCACAGCGCCACCAAGGCCGAGGCGGCCTGCGGATCGACGGCTTCACCGGAAACGGGTGCTGTTCCTTGTTGCATCGCAAAGTGTTATACGGAAGGGATTGCGGATCGTAACGCCATTTTGACGCACCCAAGCCACCCCGAGCGACTTTCTGGTAACCCTCTGTGACGGGGCAGGGCTCTGGTTTCCCAACGTTGCCCCGCAGAGATTGGGGCTGGGGCCCGCGCCTCACCTGTCAAATGCCCAGAATATCGACGCGGGCCCCCGCCCCAATCTCTGCTAACTGGCAAAAGGAAAGTGTAGGAGCCTGCCTGCAGGCGATGGTCTCCGGGGAAATCGCCGACAGGCCGACTCGTCATCGCGAGGCCACCTCGCCATCGCCATTCGCCACCTCGTCATCGCGAGCGAAGCGCGGCGATCCATGGCTGCCGGACGGCATGGATTGCCGCGTCGCTACGCTCCTTGCAATGACAGCCTCTCAGGCTCGCAATGACGGCCTCTCGCCCTCGCGAGTTGCCGCTTAAGCGCCCGCAGCGCGGCGGGTGAGTATTTCGAAGGCGGGCAGGGTTTTGCCTTCTAGCACTTCCAGGAAGGCACCGCCGCCGGTGGAGATGTAGCTCACCTGCTTTTCGATTCCGTACTTGGCAATGGCGGCCAGCGTGTCGCCCCCACCGGCGATGGAGAACGCGTCGGAGTCGGCGATGGCGTGCGCAATCGTGCGCGTGCCGCCTTCAAAGGCGGGGAACTCGAATACACCCACCGGGCCGTTCCAGACGATGGTGCCGGCCTGCTTGAGTTGCGCCGCCAGGACTTGCGCGGTTTGCGGGCCGATGTCCAGAATCAGGTCGTCTTCCTGCACCTCGGTGGCGGACTTGGTGGTGGCGGGCGCGTCGGCAGCAAAGGTCTTGGCTGTGACCACGTCGGTGGGAATGGGCACGGCTGCGCCGCGCGCCTTCATGGCGGCGATCACGGCACGGGCTTCGTCAAGCAGGCCCGGCTCGGCCAGGCTCTTGCCGATGGGCAAACCGGCCGCAAGCATGAAGGTGTTGGCAATGCCGCCGCCGACGATGAGCTGATCGACCTTTTCGGACAGGCTCTTGAGGATGGTGAGTTTGGTGGACACCTTGGAGCCCGCCACGATGGCCACCAGCGGGCGCTTGGGCGCCAGCAGCGCCTTGGAGATGGCGTCCATTTCGGCCGCGAGCAGCGGTCCGGCGCAGGCGATGGGGGCAAACTGGGCGATGCCATAGGTGCTGGCTTCGGCGCGGTGCGCGGTGCCAAAGGCGTCGTGCACAAAGATGTCGCACAGGGCGGCCATCTTGCGCGACAGCGCTTCGTCGTTCTTCTTTTCGCCCTTGTTGACGCGGCAGTTCTCCAGCAGCACCACCTGCCCGGGCTGCACCGGCTTGCCTGCCACCAGCACGCCATCGACCCAGTTGGCCACCAGCGGCACGGCGCAGCCCAGCAGTTCCTGCATGCGCGCCGCCACCGGCGCGAGCGAGTCGGCGGGGGTGAAGGCACCTTCGGTCGGGCGGCCCAGGTGCGATGTCACCATCACGCAGGCACCGGCGTCCAGCGCCATACGGATGGCGGGCACGCTGGCGCGGATGCGCGTGTCTTCGGTGATGTTGCCTGCGTCGTCTTGCGGCACGTTCAGGTCGGCACGGATGAAAACGCGCTTGCCGGCCACTTGGCCACGCGCGCACAGGTCAGAAAAGCGGATCACATTCATGGGGGTTCCTCGGTTGGACTGGCCCCATTGTAAAAGCGCCGCCACCCAGCCCCGACGGCCAACCCCGTTGGCGCCCTACCAGCCCAGCCCGACGTGCAGCGGCAGATAGACCAGCATGCCCGAGACAATGGTGCCCAGCACCGCCTGCCCGGCACCGTGGCGCCAGAAGAAATAGGCCACGCCCGCTGCAGCGGCGTACAGACGCGCGTCCTGCCAGGTGGTCACCAGCGCCCCCTGCGCCATCACGATCTCGGGAGCGATCACCGCCGCCAGTGCTGCAATCGGGGCGTACTGCAGCCCGCGCTGGGCCCAGTGCGGCAGAGCCCAGTCACGCTCGGAAATGAAGAAAAACGAGCGCGAAACCACCGTCACCACGGCCAGGCAGGCAATCGTGGTCATGGTCCACAGGTCGGTCTCGCCGGTAAAAAAGCTCTCCATATCAGGCATCCTCCACTGCGGGGGCGCTGGGCAGCGCCGGTCTTTCCAGCATCAGGCAGACCGCCACCGCAGCGGCAATGCTCACCAGGATATTGAGCTTGAGCGGCAGTGCGTAGGCCACCACGGCGGCGCTAGCGGCCACGCCCGCTGACACCCAGCGCAAGCGATTCAAGGCCAGCGAGCACATCATTCCGACCAAGGCCAGAATGCCGGCAAAGCCCAGGCCCCAACTCGGGGGAATGAAGTTGGCCAGCACCACGCCAAGCACGCTGCAAAAAGTCCAGCCAAACCAGTTGATACCGGCGTTGCCCGCCAGATACGCCATCTGGTCCACACGCTCGCTCGGGGTGCGCCCGGGCTTGGCAAAGCGCTTGACGAACAGCACGTAGGTCAGGTCGGCCGTAAGGTAGCCGGTAATCAGGCGCTGCCAGCGCGGCAGGTGCATGACGTAGGGCCGCATATGGGCGCTGAACACCACAAAGCGCAGGTTGACGCACAGGCCGGTGGCCAGAATCACCCACATCGGCGCGCCCGCAATGATCAGCGGAATGGCGGCCAGTTGCGAGCTGCCGGCAAACACAATCAGCGCCATGAACAACGCCTCAACCGTGCTCATGCCCGACTTCATCATCGCTACGCCGGTCATCAGCCCCCAGGCGGCAATGCCCGGCGCGACACCGGCCATGTCGACAAATCCGCGCCGAAATTCAGGGTGGCGGTAGTGCGAGGGCAGAAAGAACATGAATGCTGCTTACGCCGCCGCGTCAAAGCGCAGCCCGGGCTGCAGCGCTGCACCACGCAGAAAGTCGGCCAGCGCCAGACGCTTGCCGCCTGCGCGCTGCAATTCGGTGATCACCACCATCGAATCCTGCGCCGCCACCGCAATACCGGCGCTGTCGATGGCCAGGATCGTTCCCGGCACCAACGCCACCGGCAGGGCTGGGTCGGGCAGCGCCTGCGCCGCCCAGACCTTGTAGGTCTCCCCGACAAGTGTGGCGCTGGCACCGGGGAAGGGGTTGAAGGCGCGCACGCGGCGGCAAATCTGCTCGGCGCTTTGGTTCCAGTCGATGGCGGCTTCGTGCTTTTCGACCTTGCTGGCGTAGGTCACGCCGTCCTCACCCTGGCGGATGGGTTTCAAGTGGCCGTCTGCGGCCTGGCTGAGCGCGAGCACGATCAGCTTGGAGCCCAGGTCGGCCAGCCGGTCGTGCAGCGTGGCGGTGGTGTCGCCAGCGGTAATGGGCAGGCGGTGCATGAACAGCATGTCGCCCGTGTCCAGGCCCGCGTCCATCTGCATGATGGTGACACCGGTTTCGGCGTCACCGGCTTCAATGGCGCGGTGGATTGGTGCCGCGCCGCGCCAGCGCGGCAGCAGCGAGGCGTGGATGTTGATGCAGCCCAGCCGGGGCCTGCCGTCGGAATGCGGCTGCGCCATGGTGTCAAGCACCCACTGCGGCAGGATCAGCCCGTAGGCGGCCACCACCATCACGTCAGCGTCGGCTACGGCAATCGCCGCACGCGCCTGGGCCGCATCTTCGGGGTATTTGCCGTCGAGGCGCAGGCTGCGCGGCTGCGCCAACGCCATGCCGTGGCGCTGCGCAAACTGTTTCACCACCGAGGACTGCAGCTTCAGGCCCCGGCCTGCGGGCCGGTCGGGTTGGGTCAGCACCAGCGCAACCTGGTGGCCACTGGCGTGGATTCGCTCCAGCGCGGCCAGCGCAAACTCGGGCGTTCCGGCAAAAATAACCCTCACAGCGCGTCCTCGCGCTGCACCTTGAGCATCTTCTTCTTGATCCGGTTGCGCTTCAAGGGTGAGAGGTATTCGACAAACACCTTGCCCATCAAATGGTCCATTTCGTGCTGGATGCACACCGCCAGCAGTTCGTCGGCTTCGATCGTGCGCAGCACGCCCCGGGCGTCCTGCGCCTGCACGTGCACGGCGTCAAAGCGCTCGACACCGTCATAAATGCCGGGGACGGACAAGCAGCCTTCCTCGTTGATGTGCGTGGCAGGGCTGGTCCAGACCAGTTGCGGGTTGATCAGCACCAGCGGCTGGTCGCGCTCTTCGGAAACGTCGATCACGATCAGGCGCTCGTGCACATCGACCTGGGTGGCCGCCAGGCCAATGCCCTTGGCCTCGTACATGGTCTCGAGCATGTCGGCCACCAGTTGCACAATGCGCGCATCCACGCTGGCGATGGGCTTGGCGATCTTGTTCAGACACGGGTCGGGGTAACGGAGAATGGAGAGTAAAGCCATGCTGTTGAAAGAATTGAAGCCGCTATTTTCGCTACTTTTGAAGACCACTTGGCGCTGCGGTCTGCTATAAAGTTATCCGGTCAGGGACTTGAGCGAAGAATTGCGCATTCGGGTATCCTGTCTTTATTGGGGCAAGCACAACGATATGAGGAATCACCTGATGGGCAAACCTACCGCAACACTTGTCTCGCTGGCACTGCTCGGCGGCAGTCTGGTCACCGCCCCTGCCTGGGCCCAGAACTATCCGGTTACCACGCAGCAGCGCGATCAGGCAGCCCAGGTTGCGCAAAAAGGCGTGCCCCTGACGGAACTGGCAGCCAACGCGCCTGAGCGTTACAGCGTCAAGGCGGGTGACACGCTGTGGGCCATTTCGGCGTTGTTTCTCAAAAGCCCGTGGCGCTGGCCCGACCTGTGGGGCATGAACCTGGCCGACATCAAGAACCCGCACCTGATCTATCCGGGCCAGGTGCTGGCGCTCGAACGTAAGGACGGCGTTGCCACACTGCGCGTCAAGGATGGCAGCGATGGCGCAGCCGGTGGCGGTGGCGCTAGCGACGACCTGGCCACCGTGCGCGTGTCGCCACGCACGCGCGTCGAGTCGCTTGGCGACGCGGCCCTGCCCACACTCAAGAGCCACATCATTGAAGCGTTCCTGACCGAGCCGGTGGTGGTGGATGAAGCCGGCCTCAAGGCCGCCGCGCGCATTGTCTCCACCCAGGAAGGGCGGGTGCTGCTCACGCGCGGCGACCGCGCCTACGCACGCAGTTCCACCGACGCGCCGCTGCTCGACGACCAGCGCCTGCCCAAGCAGTTCCGGGTGTTTCGCAACGCCACACCGCTGAAAGACCCCACCACGGGCGAAATCCTGGGCTATGAAGCGCAATACGTCGGCAAGGCCACGATGATGCGCGGCGAAGGCAGCACCCAGGTGCAGGAAAAAGACGGCAAGGAAAGCAGCGCCATCGTCCCGGCCACGATTGACATCATTGCCGCCAAGGAAGAGATGCGCGTGGGCGACCGCATGCTGCCCGAGCCCGCGCGCGAGTTGCGCACCTATGTCCCGCACGCGCCCAAGGCGGGCACCCAGGGCCGCATCGTCTCGGTCTACGGCAGCGCAGTCGTCAATGCCGCGCAAAACCAGGTGGTAGCCATCAACCTGGGACAACGTGATGGCATCGAAGCCGGTCATGTGCTCTCGATCCTGAAAGACGGCGCGCGCGTGGTGGACAAATCCGACGAGGCCCGCCCGCTGATGAAACTGCCCGACGAGCGCAACGGCTTGCTGATGGTGTTTCGCACCTTTGATCGGGTGTCGTACGCCCTGATTCTGGAAATTATCGACGGCGTGCGCATCGGCGACCGACTCGCCAGCCCGCGCTGAACACGACGTCCTTTTCACCCGGCAGAAAGTTTGCTTACGCCCTGGGTCTGCAATGAGCATGGAGCGTGATGACCTTGCCGCGTGGTTGCGCCTGCAACTCACACCCGGCGTCGGCAACGTTGGTGCACGCCGCCTGCTGACCGCGTTTGGCCTGCCGCAAGCCATCTTTACCCAACCCGCATCGGTGCTCGCCCAAGTGGTGAGCAGCACCCAGGCCCAAGCCTTGCAGGAGGCGCCACCGGACTGGGCCGACCTGCTGGAGACCACCTGGGCCTGGCTGCAGGCCGCCCCGGCAGAACACCGGGTACTGGCCATTGGCGACGCCGCCTATCCCGCGTCGCTGCTCAACATCGAAGACCCGCCGCTGCTGCTCTACGCCAAGGGTGCCGCCCGCTTGTGGGAGAGCAACGCGCTGGCAGCATCCAGCGCGCGCAGCCTGGCCGTGGTGGGCAGCCGCAACCCCACACCGCAAGGCATTGGCAACGCACGCCAGTTTGCGCACACGCTGGCGCAAGCCGGGTTGACCATCGTTTCGGGGATGGCGCTGGGCATTGACGGGGCCGCCCACGAGGGCGCCCTCGAGGGCGCGGCTGCAGACCAGCTTGCCACCATCGCCGTAGTAGGCACCGGGCTGGACCGCGTCTATCCGCGCCAGCACCACGACCTGGCGCACCGGATCGCACAGCACGGCCTGCTGCTGAGCGAATACCCGCTGGGCACCGCACCGTTGGCGGCCAATTTTCCCAAACGCAACCGCATCATTTCCGGGCTGGCGCACGCCACGCTGGTGGTGGAAGCGGCCCTGCAATCGGGCTCGCTGATCACGGCGCGGCTGTCGACAGAACAGGGCAAGGACGTGTTTGCCATCCCCGGCTCGATCCACGCCACCCAGGCCCGCGGCTGCCACGCCCTGATCAAGCAGGGGGCCAAGTTGGTGGAGAGCGCGCAGGACATTCTGGAAGAATTTGGCGCGCTGGACCCCGCCAAGGCGACCGCATCTACCGCCACCGATACGGATAGCGACACCGCCGGCCTGTCGCGCGATGCGCTGCAACTGCTCGACGCCCTGGGCTTTGACCCCACCGGGCTGGACGCACTGCAGGCGCGCACCGGGCTGGACACCGCTGCGCTGCAGGTGGAGCTGATGCAACTCGAACTCCAGGGGGTGCTCGCGCGCCTGCCCGGCGGCCTGTTTCAGCGCCTCGCACGCTGCTAAACGCCGAAAAGAAGGGAAAGTCCGGCAGCGCGCCGGGAACCGGATTTTCTGGGCTATATTTGCACCATGTTTGAAGTACTTGTCTACGTTTACGAAAACTACTATGCCGGCGAAAGCTGCCCAGAGCCCGAGCATCTGGAGCGCAAACTCAACGCCGTTGGCTTTGAATCCGACCAGATCGACGAAGCGCTAAGCTGGCTCGATGCGCTGCATACGGCGGCGCGTGGCACCAGCGGATTTACCGGGCCCTTGCAACCCCTGGCGCACGAACCCTGGCTGCGCGAACCGTCACCCACCAGCATGCGCATCTACGTGGCGGCCGAACGCCGACACCTGGGTACGCAATGCATTGGCTTCATCAGTTTTCTGGAAGACGCCGGCGTGCTGCCCGCTTCAATGCGCGAAGTCGTGATCGACCGCGCCATGGCGGCAGCGGGCGCACCGGTGGCGCTGGACGATCTCAAGATCATCATCCTGATGGTGTACTGGAGCTTTGGTAGGGAGCCCGACGCGCTGGTGCTGGACGAACTCTGCGAAGACGTCGCGCACCGCGTGGTGCACTAGCACACTGGCACACGCGCCCCACGAGGCGCGCTTTTAGCTCAGCAACAGCGCCGGGTTGGCTTCGAGCTTGGCCATGGCGTCGCGCGTGGCGCGCACCGTGAGCGACTCTTCTTCCTGCGGCAGCAGCAAACCGGCCTGCAAATACGAGGCCAGCCGTCCGGCCTGGATCAAAAAGGTCTTGCCCGAGGTGGCGGCAAACAGGTTGAGGTGCTTGCGATCGCTGCGCCAGGCAAACTGCACCTGCATGATCTGCTTGTTGTGGTCCAGCGTGAACCACGAACCCAGTTCCAGCTCCTGCGCCCAGGCCAGCATGGCGGCGGTAGGCTTGGAGCCGCCGTCGGTAATCACGTCAATGGCCGATGCGTCGATGCCCATCATCATCTCGATGCTCTCGCCGTCCAGCGGCAAGTCGCCCATGCCTTCTTCGCTCAGGAAGTCTTCGAGATGTCCCAGGCGCTGCGCCAGGGCATCGATCTTGCCCTGGGCAATTGCCTGGGTCTTGGACAAAAAGGCGTCGGCCAGGGTGTCGCTCACCACCTTGACGTGCTTGTCCTGCGCCGACGGTGGCATCGACAGCAGCGTCATGCCCGAGCGCAAGCGCAGCAGCAGGTTGGGCAAATCCTGAATCACGCGCGCCCGATCAGCGCGATTGGGCTTGGCGCTGGCCGACCACACCAGGTCGGAGGCGGCCTTCTTGAGCATCAGGGTATCGGCGTGCTGCGCACCCTTGCGCACGGTGGCCACGGCCATCACCTCGGCCCAAATCTTGAACAGGAAATCGCGGATCTCGTCGCGCACCGGCAATTCCTTGAGCATGTTGCGCATTTCGATGGTGTACTGGATGGTGAGCGTTTCGCGCTGCTCGACCTGCTGCGCCACACTCACCACCTTTTGCGCCGGTCCGCGCTCGGTCAGGAACTTGGCCAGGAATTTCTGGAATTCCTCGTACACGATCTGGTACACCTTCTTGCCGGTCTCGGGGTACTGCTCGACCACCTGCACGATGCGCTTGACTTCGGCCTCCATCGCCGCGCCCTGCACGCCGGTGGAGTCAAAACCCATCACGCACGAGCCCATGCGGTCGATCAGCAGCCGTGCCGGGTGGGCGGTGCTGCCCAGAAAGTCGGGGTCTTCCAGCGCCACGCGCAGCACCGGCATCTGCAACCGCGAGAACCAGACCCGGATGCCCGGTGGAATGCGTTCTTCCGAAATGATGGCCTGAAACATCAGCGCCACGATTTCGATCGTCGCCTTCTCAGCCTTGGTTTCGGCCTTGCGCTTGAGGTCGGCCGACTGCTCGCGCAAGCCATCCGCCACCCGCGCCACACCGGCGGGGCTGTAGTCTTCGTACAAGGTGCCGCCGGTGGCATAAACCGGTTGCGCGCCCGCTGCGGACGGTGCCATCGCCGCGGCCAGCGCTGGGGAAGGTGCGTGGTGCGAGGTGCGCGCAAAGTCGCCTGCGCCCTGGTTCACAAACATGCGCCGGATCTGGCCGATCACGCCCTGGGCGCGGCTGCGGGCCCGCGCCAGCGGACTCACCGCCGTCATCATGCGGGTTTCATCCGCTGTGCCATAGCTGGCACCGGAGCCACTCGGGGCACCGCTGCCGCCGGACTGCTTCCAAAACGGCGCCGATGCACTGCCCGGGGCCGAACCTGCCGCACTTGCAGCAGCGTCTGGGGTTTTCTGTGCCGCCGAGCGCCAGCCCAAGCGGCCACCAAACAGGCCGCCGCCACCTGCACCGCTAGGCACTGCGCCCGATACGCTGGCGCGCTCGGAGTGCGCGCCCTCGGACGCGCCGGGCATGGGTATCGGCTGCGGACCCTGCTCGCGGGGTTCGGCTTGCTCAGGGTTGGGCGTGGAGGGAGCAGGCCGTGGCCGCGATGGCGCGCGCTGCACCGCCTTGACCCGGTCGGTCAGCGCAATCGTGGGCAATACGCCCTTGGCAATCAGGGTGGCGTTGGCGCTTTCGTAGGCAGCTGCCAGTCGGTCCTTGAGCAGCGCTTGCACCACTTCGTTGACCATCGGCCAGGAGTCGTTGGGCATGCCCGCGTTGGCCCACTGCTCCACCATCTGCAGCACCAACACCTCGGGACGAAACAGGTCGTTGCTGCGCAGGTCTTCGCTCTCTTCGAGCAGCCGGATACGGATGCGCAAGTCCTCAAACTTGGTGCTGACCTTCTCCATCACTGCCAGCACCATGCGCGAGGCCAGAATCTTGTTTTCGACCACCTCTGCGCCCACCAGTTGCAGGCCAGCCGCTTCCTTGGGAACATCCTTGGTAACCAGCGGTGCCGCCAGGCACTCGCGCCAGACTTTGTTGGTGGCTTGCAGCCACAGGGGACGGGCGCGCTTGTAGGACATCCAGACATCGCGGCGAATCTGGTTGTCACGCGCGCTGGAGGGTTCGTCCATCAGCGTCGTGAGTCGCTCCAGCACGGCGTCCGCAATTTCCCCCATGGCCGCGAGCGCCTGCGCCAGAAAACGCTCGCGCACGGCCCTGGCCAGCTCGGCCTTGGGGGACAGGGGTGTATGGGACGCCATGCCCCGAATCTTAAACAGTTGCGCCGGAGTTCGGGTCGTTGGGGTCAATTTCCTTCTTGACCGTGCCCTTGATCAGGTCTTCGCGCTGGATGCCGAGCCACATGGCGATGGCGGCGGCCACGAACACCGAGGAGTAGATGCCGAACAGAATGCCGATAGTCAGCGCAAGCGCAAAGTAGTGCAAGGTGGCACCGCCAAACAGCAGCATCGACAGCACCATCAACTGCGTGCAGCCGTGGGTGATGATGGTACGGCTGATGGTGGAGGTGATTGCGCTGTTGATGATCTCGGTGGTATTCATCTTGCGAAAACGCCGGAAGTTTTCGCGAATCCGGTCAAAAATCACCACCGACTCGTTGACCGAATAGCCCAGCACCGCCAGCACGGCGGCCAGCACGGGAAGCGAAAACTCCCACTGGAAGAAGGCAAAAAAGCCCAGGATGATGACCACGTCATGCATGTTGGCGATGATGGCGGCCACCGCAAACTTCCACTCAAAGCGCATGGCCAAGTAGAGCATGATGCCCACGATCACGCAGGCCAGCGCCTTGAGCCCGTCGGCGGCAAGTTCATCGCCCACCTGCGGACCGACAAACTCGGTACGGCGCAGGCTCACCGATGGTTCGACCGCTTTGAGTGCCGTCAAAACCTGCTCGCTTTGCTGCGCCGAAGTCGCGCCCTTTTGCACCGGCAGACGAATCAGCACGTCCTTGGCCGTGCCAAAGTTCTGCACCTGCACGTCGTTAAAGCCCAGGGCGGCAACACTGTTGCGAATGGTGCCCAGGTCTGCGGGCTGCGAGTAGCTCACCTCCATCAAGGTGCCACCGGTGAACTCCACCGACAGGTGCAGCCCGCGCGAAAACAGGAAGAACACCGCCGCGATGAAAGTCACCAGGGATACCAGGTTGAACACCAGCGCATGCCGCATGAACGGAATGTCGCGTTGAATCTTAAAGAATTCCATGCTTATTCCCCTTGGTTGGCTGCGAGTTGGCTGCCACCTTCAGGGCGCCAGACGGTGCCGATGGAGACGGTCTTGAGCTTCTTCTGCCGCCCGTACCAGAGGTTGACCACGCCGCGGCTGAAGAACACGCCCGAGAACATGCTGGTCAAAATGCCCAGGCAGTGCACCACGGCAAAGCCGCGCACCGGCCCCGAGCCAAAGGCCAGCAACGCCAGCCCGGCAATCAGGGTGGTGACGTTGGAGTCGATGATGGTCGCCCAGGCGCGGTCGTAACCGGCGTGGATGGCCGCCTGAGGCGACGCGCCGCCGCGCAGTTCTTCGCGCACGCGCTCGTTGATCAGCACGTTGGAGTCAATCGCCATCCCCAGCACCAGCGCCATGGCCGCCATGCCCGGCAGAGTGAGCGTGGCCTGCAGCATCGAGAGCACCGCCACCAGCAGCAGCAGGTTGAAGGCCAGCGCAATGCTGGAAATCACGCCAAACAACATGTAGTACACGCACATGAACACCGCCACCGCGACAAAGCCCCAGGTCACGCTGTTAAAGCCCTTGGCAATATTCTCGGCACCCAGGCTCGGGCCGATGGTGCGCTCTTCGATGATTTCCATCGGCGCAGCGAGCGACCCGGCGCGCAGCAGCAACGCGGTGTCGTTGGCTTCCACCGTGGTCATGCGCCCCGAAATCTGCACCCGTCCGCCGCCAATTTCGGAGCGGATCACCGGTGCCGTCACCACTTCGCCCTTGCCCTTTTCGAACAGCAGGATCGCCATGCGCTTGCCCACACTCTCGCGCGTGACGTCGCGGAAGATGCGCGCACCCTTGGCGTCGAGCGTCAGGTGCACCGCCGCTTCCTGGGTCTGGTTGTCAAAACCCGGCTGGGCGTCGGTGAGGTTGTCGCCGGTCAGGATCACCTGCTTCTTCACGATCACGGCCTGGCCGTTGCGCTCGAGGTAACGCTCGGTGCCAAACGGCACCGGGGCGGTTCCCATTTCGGCGGCGCGCGCTTCGGTGCCTTCATCGACCATGCGGATTTCCAGCGTGGCGGTGCGCCCCAGAATGTCCTTGGCCTTGGCCGTGTCCTGCACCCCGGGCAACTGCACCACGATGCGGTCGAGCCCCTGTTGCTGGATCACCGGCTCGGCCACGCCAAGTTCGTTGATCCGGTTATGCAAGGTGGTGATGTTTTGCTTGATCGCCTGGCTTTGCACGTTGCGCGCTGACACCGGCTTGATCGAGGCCACCAGCTTGAACTCAGCACCATCGGCCGAATCCACCGTGTCCAGATCGGGGAACTGGTCCTGAATCAAGCGCTTGGCGGCGTCAAGCGACTGGGCGTCGCGAAAGCGGATGTCAATGGTTTGCCCGTTGCGCGTGATGCCGCTGTGGCGCACGTTCTTTTCGCGCAAACCGCTGCGGATGTCGCCCGCAAGCGCCTCGGCTTTCTTGGACAGCGCCGCCTGCATGTCCACCTGCAGCATGAAGTGCACACCGCCGCGCAGGTCTAGCCCCAAGTACATCGGCCAGGCGTGCAGCGCGGTGAGCCAGGACGGTGAACGCGTCAACAGGTTGAGCGCCACCACGTAGCCGGGATCATTGGCGTCCGGGTTGAGCGCCTTCTGGATCGCGTCCTTGGCCTTGAGCTGGGCATCGGTATCGCTAAAGCGCGCCTTGATCGACAAGCCGTCGAGCGCCACGGCGTCTGCCGTCAGATCGACCGACTTGAGCGCCTCTTCGACGCGCGTGAGGGCTGCCGCGTCGAGCTTCATCGAGGCCTTGGCCACCGACACCTGCACAGCTGGCGACTCGCCAAACAGATTGGGTAGTGCGAACAAACCGCCCACCAACAGCGCAAACACCAGGATTGCGTACTTCCACACCGGGTAACGGTTCATGATGGACCCTGAAACAACAACTTACTTGATCGAACCCTTGGGCAGCACTTGCACCACGGCACTGCGCTGGATTTGCACTTCGACGCCGCTGGCCACTTCCAGGCCGACATAGCTGTCGCCAAGTTTGCTGACCTTGCCCAGCACCCCACCGGCGGTGACGACTTCGTCGCCCTTGGCCAGTGCGTCGATCATGGACTTGTGCTCTTTTTGTTTCTTCATCTGGGGCCGGATCATGACGAAGTACAGCACCACGAACATCAGGACCAGAGGCAGCATGCTCATCAGGGACGACTGCATATCCCCACCAGCGGCAGCGGCGGGAGCGGTTTGGGCAAAGGCGGAAGATATAAACACGGGAAACTCCACAAAATGGAACAGGGACGGAACCGGCACCCCACCCACCGGCGCACCGTGCGGCCACCGGTTCGGGAAAGGGCAAACAACCGGGCATTGTAAGCGCGCACGCCCAAGGCGTGCCGGGGCCCTGACGGCTCGCTGGGCGGCCTAGCCGTGGCCGGCGCGCATCAGCACGGCGCGAATGGTCGAGGCCAGTTCTTCGGCCTGGAATTTGGCGATGTAGGCATCGGCCCCGACGCTCTTGACGTGGCTCTCATTGGTGCTGCCGGTCAGCGACGAGTGGATGATCACCGGAATGCCCTTGTAACGCCCGTCCTGCTTGATGTTGCGCGTGAGCGTAAAGCCGTCCATCACCGGCATTTCCAGGTCGGTGAGCACCAGCGCCACCTTGTCCTGGATGCTCTTGCCCTCGTCGTTGGCCTTGACCGTCAGCGCCTCCATCAGATCCCACGCCTCCTTGCCGGTCTTGGTCATGATGAAGGGCACGCCCATGGACTTGAGCCCCTGCTCGATCATCATGCGCGCCACGGCCGAATCGTCGGCCGCAATCACCACGGTACCTGCAGGCAGGCGCACCGGGGTCACGCCGCTGGTGCTCTCGTCGCTTCGCTGCTCCTGCGGCAGCACGTCGCGCAGGATCTGCTCCACGTCGAGCACCTGTGCCAGACGGGTGTTCTCGGCGTTGCCGTCCAGGCGCGCAATACTGGTCACCAGGCCGCCGCCGCTGCCCTCGGCCGAGAGCACATGCTTCCATTCCAGCCGTACGATTTCGTTAACCTCTTCCACGGCAAAGGCCTGCGTGGTGCGCGCAAACTCGGTCACCAGCAAAATGCCCAGACCCTTCTTGGGCTGGCAGCCCACCACCATCGGGAGATTGATCACGGTGATCATCTGGCCGCGGATATTGGCCACCCCCATCACCGTAGGCGGCATATTGACCATGGCCGTGACTTCGGGCATGACCAGGATTTCGCGCACCTTGAAGACGTTGATGCCAAACAGCTCGCGCCGGTCGGTTCCGGGCGCTTCCCCCAGGCGAAACAGCAACAGCTCAAACATGCTGTTGCCGGTGAGGTTGGTTCGCTCGTCAATATCCCGCATTGAAGTGTTCATGGGTCGGTCCAAGGTGGTCGGGTTAAATGCCTAAGAAGTGCATAGTACCGTGATCCGGGCTAACGTGGCCAGAGCACCCACAATTGCAGGCTCTGGCGCAGGCGTCCGGCCAGATCGGCAGCCTCAGTGCCCCAGCCGGTAAAGTAGTCGGCACGCACCGCACCGGTGATGGCGCTGCCGGTATCCTGCGCCAGCACCATTTTTTGCAGGTTCTGCTGCGGCCCGCCGGAGGACAGCCACAGCGGCGTGCCATAGGGAATGCTCAGCGGATCGACCGCCACCGAGCGCCCCGGAGTGAGCGCCACGCCCTGCGCACCGCGCGGACCCCAGGCCGCTTCCAACTCGGACAAAGGCTCTTCCTTGAAAAACACCACGCGCGGATTGCTCCAAAGCAATTCCTGGCGGCGCTGCGGATTGACTGCCAGCCAGGCCTTGATGCCCGGCCAGGACGCATCGCGCACCAGCCCCTGATCAAGCAGCCAGCGCCCCACGCTGCGGTAGGGCTGGTCGTTGGTGCCGGCATAGGCCAGGCGCACCCAGCGCACGCTGCCGTCGCCCTCGGTCACCTGCAAGCGGCCAGAGCCCTGAATCTGCAACACCAGCGCGTCAATCGGGTCGGCCAGATAAGCAATGGCGCGCCCCTTGAGCGCCGCCTGCGCCTCGGGCAAGGTGTCGATCTCCTGGCGCGTAAACCAGGGCTTGCGCTGGGCCAGGCCAGCAGGTGCTTGGTACAACGGAACGGAAAATTGGCGGGTGGGCACGCGGCTGGCCTGAAGCAGCGGCTCGAAGTAGCCCGTCAGCAGTCCGTTGGCCTCCCCCTGCAGCGACTCGACCCGGTAGGGCTGAAATCTCTCCTGCAACCAGGCGCGCTGCTGCGCAGACTCGGCAATCGACAGGCGGCGTACCTCACCACACAGCGCCAGCATGGGTGCTGCTGGCCGCTCGCAGCTTTTGAGCCAGGCGTTCCAGGCTTCAAACAGCGCGTCGTCGGCAAAGCCGGGCAGGTCGCTCCAGGCAGCAGCAACCCAGCGGCTGCGCGGTTGCTGGATCACTGCGCCGGAAGGAGGAGTGCTGCTCTGCGCGGGGGTCTGCACCACGGGTGGCGGCACGGCTACCGGCGCACGCAGCGGCACGCTGGAACACGCCACCAGCGAGGCTGCGACCAATGCCAGCACTACAGCCGATAAAGTCCGGGCCGAGTTGGAAGTCATGGATCGCCGCGGCCTGGCGGCCTCGCGATGACAGGGCAGGGTGACCCGGGGGCGCATCGTGCTAAAGCGTTCGGTGCTGCAGGGCGGGGAGTTGGCTGCGGCATTGGGAGAGCAGCTCATGTTCGAGGTCGGCGCAGACCACACCGGCTTCTTGGGCGCGCTGCGCCAGCACCCGGCCCCAGGGGTCGATCAGCAGCGACTGGCCCCAGGTGGCGCGCCCGTTGGGGTGGATGCCGCCTTGCGCCGCAGCGGCGACGAACGACAGGTTCTCAATCGCCCGGGCGCGCAGCAGTACCTCCCAGTGCGCCTGTCCGGTGGTGTGGGTGAATGCGCTGGGCATGAGCAGCAAATCGACACCCTGCTGCGCGTAGGCCCGGTACAGCTCGGGAAAGCGCAGGTCGTAGCACACGCTCATTCCCACGCGCCAGCGGTGCCCGTCGCGCGAGGGCAAGTCAAAGTGGGTCGGCGTGGAGCCCGCAGCCAGCACCCGCGATTCGTCGTACGACTCCTTGCCGTTGTCAAAGCGAAACAGGTGAATCTTGTCGTAGCGCGCAACACACTGGCCTTGCGGATTGAAGGCCAG